>NZ_JAFEVM010000062.1:0-5559 GCF_016901105.1 Treponema sp. Marseille-Q4523
AATTTCAGTAAAGCCTTACTGCATTTTGCAGAACTGAAAAGCAGTAAGGAATAGTATAAAAATTATTCTAATCAAACTGCGGTATTATCTGTTGTACAATATTTCCGCTTGCATCCATAAATGCAAAAGTTTGTGTTTGATACATCCATTTCAATGTAAGTACATCGCCGGATTTTACATCCGCCAATTTTGTCAATCGTAATTCGGTTTTTTTGTATTGTATTATTGGTGTACCGAACAAAGGATTATATCCTGCCAACACAGGACAAAGAATGGTAAAAATAATAGGCTTCCCATTAAGTTTTATGTATAGGGGATTTACATAGTTTTTAGTCGGCAGCGCTCCTGTAGCTTCTCCATTAACGTGGGTTATATAAAGTCTTCCCACATTCGGGTCATTTGTCAGATTCAAAGCAATAGTATCATCTGCTTCTATTCCATATTGTTGTTTCTTTAATGTAGTACAGCTGCTGAATAAACCGAATGCTAAACACAGTGCGGTAAAATACGCTACAATTCTAGCCATTGAAATTAATCCTTTTTGATTCATTTTAACCTTCCTTTATTCATAATGTTTTTCATTATGAGTTTATTTTAGATGATGGATATATGTTTAATCGGTTCTACTCTCTACTTGTTATAGTCAGAGCAATCAAACATTTATTCCCTCATCGTTATTCTTATTTTTTTCTCCTGAGCCATTTAATTATATGCTATCAGCAAATAAATCTATCTTCTTATCTATAATAATACGCCTATAGCAAGTTGTCAATAATTTTTATTTGCTTTTAGCATAAAAAAAATGAATTTACGAAGTATCTTTATCGAAAACTTAAAGAGCTGCAGAAAAGAAAAGGGACTTTCTCAAATGAAGCTTGCGGAATTATGCGGTACGTCGACGAGCTATATCGGAGAAATCGAAATCGGTAAAAAATTTCCGTCCGTAGAAATGATACAACAAATCGCCGCTGCACTTCACATAAAACCGTATCGTCTGTTTACGGACAGCGAAGATTTATATATGCTGCATCCCGACATAACGATAAAGAATAAATTGATTTCCGTACTTCAATCGAGTATAAAAGAAACAATAGAACGCGAGTTTGGAGAAAACGTCTAAACGATGCCGAGTGCAAAACAGTACATTCTGTTTAACTGCAAGTTTGACAGGCAAATCGTTTTCTTTTGAAAACTCGCGGGTATACGTGTGCGCGCTCGCAGAATGATCAAAACGACAATGCCTGTTCCGATTCGCAATATCACTTTCGTTTACGAAAGACTTACGCCCGCGTGGAGCACCGCGCAGCGTCCGCGCGTTAGCGCGGATGAGGGTTACCGAAGTGCGGAAGGCGGGATCTTCCGATCCGCTTCGTCCTGATAATTATTAATTATTAAAAATTTCCATTGCCGGCGATTTCGACGTGCAAAATCGCAAAATACGACAATTGCACAAAATCCGTAAAAATGTTATTTTTAAAGCCGTATGAATACCCTCGTTGCACTCTGCGCCGTCGGCGCGGATAAAATACTCGGCAATGAAATCAAACACCTCGGCTACACGCTCGCGGGAAACGCGCCCGGACGTGTTTTTTTTACCGGCGACGATGATGCGCTTTTTCGCGCGAACCTGTGTCTCCGCACGGCCGACCGCGTATATTTGCAGGCGGCTTCTTTTCAGGCGGCCGATTTCGATTCGCTTTTTGCCGGCACTTATGCGGCCGATTGGCAGGATTTATTAAAAAAAGACGTGCGCGTCGTCGTGGACAAAGTGCGCTCGCATCACTCGAAATTGAATTCGGAACCGACGATTCAAAGCATGGTGCAAAAAGCGATCTACAAAAAACTCGGCGACAAGTGGCGCATGACGACACTCCCCGAATCGGGAGAAACGGCTGATGTACGCGTATATATCGACAACGATAAGGTGAACGTCCTGCTCGATCTTTCGGGAGAGCCGCTGTACAAACGCGGTTACCGCACGGGAGGAGGGACGGCGCCGCTTCGCGAAACGGTTGCCGCGGTGCTGCTGCAGGAAATGCTGTGGCGCAGAAGAACGCCGCTGCACGACCCCTTTTGCGGTTCGGGAACGATCGCGATCGAAGCGATGCTCTTCGCGCACAATATCGCGCCGGGGGCAGGCAGGAGCTTTGCGCTCGAACACCTTGCCGTTTTTAATAAAAAACGCGCGGACGAGATCCGTGCGCAGGAAGCGGAACGGATCAGAACGGATGTCGAAGTGCGCGTTACCGGAAGCGATATCGACATAGAGGCGGTAAACCGTGCAAAAGCGAACGCCGAACACGCATGCGTTGCGGCCGGACGCGCTTTGCAGTCCATCGGAAAAGACAACCGCATTCCGCGCCCCGATTTTATACAATCGGATTTTATCGATTTGGCGGCTCCGTACGATGAAGGGCTTTTGCTGTGCAATCCTCCGTACGGCGAGCGGCTCGGAGACGAGGCGGAAGCGGAAGCCCTCTACAAAAAGATGGGCGCACTGTGGACGAATTTTCCGAATTGGCAAATCGGCGTCATCACCGCAAGCAAACAGTTTCAAAAATGCTCGGGTCATTATGCGGACAAATTGAAAAGTTTTAAAGCCGGGAATCTCGATACGCATTTTTATATGTACTCGATATCTTCCGGCAAAAAAGAAAAAGCGTAGGCGGAGGGCTTTCATGGCGATCATCGTCGAACACGAAAAACGTAAACGAAAGATACTCGAAAAAGCGCTCGACGTTTTCGTTGAAGAAGGCTACGAAGACGTCACCTTTCAAAAGATCGCCGACCGATGCGGTATTACGCGGACGACGCTGTACATTTATTTTAAAAACAAGCGCGAGATTTTTTTATGGAGCATCAAGCAGCTCGTATCGGGAATCGAAACGACGATCATGCAGATCGTCAACAATACATCTTTCAACACGGAAAAATGTTTCCGAAAAATGCTGATGAGTATCGTCGATGCGATCGGAGAAAATAAAAAGCTGTTCAGTGTTCTGCTCCTGTATTTGATACAGCTGCAAAAATCGGGCGTCGATCCGAGGGAGCGTGTCATGCGGCGCGTCATCAAATTACGGCATATCATGACGACGCTGCTCATCCGCGGCGCGAAATCGGGTGAATTCAAAAAGATAAACGTCAAAGTCGTAAACGATATGTTTTACGGTTTGATCGAATCGGCGATCTTCCGTCTCGCCGTCCTCGCCCAGGAAAATATCGACGACATACGCGACATACTCAACTTCGCCGTCGACGGCATAGTCGTAAAGAGGAGCCGCGCTTGAATGCACGGCGTACGGGATGCGCGGATCTGCCGCTGCATCGGGGCACAGTCCCAATATGGCTCGCCGAGCGTATGAAAAAACTGGGCACGCTGATCGTCGAATCGATCATTCAAAATTACGGTAAGCGCGAAGTACTCGTGCGCTTGAGCGATCCGATGTGGTTTCAGTCGTTCGGTGCGGTGCTCGGCATGGACTGGCATTCGTCGGGCATCACGACGAGCGTCATGTATGCGCTCAAGCGCGGACTGAACGAACGCGGACGGGAACTCGGCATCTGTGTGTGCGGCGGACGCGGAAAATATTCGCGCAATACACCGAACGAATTATTATTTTTATCGGACGCTGCGGGGCTCGACGGAACTTCCCTCGTGCGCGCAAGCAAACTTTGCGCAAAGGTCGATAACAACGCCGTCCAGGACGGCTTTCAGCTGTATCAGCACAATTTTATCGTTACCGACGAAGGCGATTGGGCGGTCGTACAGCAGGGCATGAATGCCGCGTCGCGCACGGCGAGGCGATACCATTGGTGTTCGCCGAAACTGCGCTCTTTTGTCGAAGAACCGCATACGGGCGTCGTCGGAGAAACGCAAGGCGAAATCTTAAACCTCACCGATCGGGCGGCGCAAAGGACGCGCGCTGCGATCGTCGAAATCGCACATGAAAATCCAGACCGTATCGTGCGCGCACTTTCGCATATCGCATCGCCTTCTGCAGCAATCGTCGTGCCGAGAGAGCCTGAACTTTTTCCCGGCCTCACCGAAAACGCAGTCAAAGCTGCGGAAACCGTTTGCCCCTTGTCCGCCCCGCACTCGAACGACGTCGCAAAAACGGCTCGCATTTCGCACTCATCGCGCTCCATAACGATGAGCGCACGTCACGACGTACGCGCCGAAGACATCGATTTAAAAAGGCTCGGTGCCGTGCTCGCGCTATCATACGAAAGCCCTCCGGAAGATTTCGAATCGTTTTTACTCACTCCCGGTCTCGGGCCGCGCACGCTGCAGTCGCTTGCGCTCGTAAGCGAAATCGTATACGGAACGCCGTCGCGTTTTACCGATCCCGCGCGATTTTCGTTTGCACACGGAGGAAAAGACGGGCATCCCTTTCCCGTGCCGTGCAGGATTTACGATGAAACGATCCGCGTACTCGGAGACGGTATCGAAAAATCGAAACTCGGCGACACCGATAAAACCGAATGCCTGCGACGGCTGTATGCGACACAGCTGCAGATCGAACGCTTTTGTTCGCCTAAAGCCGACTTCGACAAAGCAGTCGCGTATGAAAAAGCGCATTCGAAATCGTGGGACGGTCGACAAGTGTAATAATCGGGGAGATTGAGATTATGGAAGCGGCATTATACCTTATTCCGACGACGCTCGGCGACACGGAAATCGAACGCGTCATCCCGGAATACAACAGACGTATTATCTCGGCGATAAAATATTTTATCGTTGAAAACGTGCGGAGCGCACGGCGTTTTCTCAAAAAGATCGACCGCGCAATAGACATAGACACGCTGACCTTTTTCGTGCTCGACGAACATACCGATTTGACAAAAATCGAGCCGTTCCTCGCGCCGCTTAAAACAGGCTTTGCAACCGGCGTCATTTCGGAAGCAGGCTGCCCCGCAGTCGCGGATCCCGGTGCGGCTGTCGTCGCGCTCGCGCACAAAAAAGGCTTCCGCGTTGCCCCTCTTGCAGGACCCTCTTCGATCATCATGGCGCTTATGGCGAGCGGTTTTAACGGACAGAACTTTGCATTCAACGGCTATCTCCCTGCAAAGCCCGATGCGCGCGTACAACGGATCAAACAGCTTGAAAGCCGCGCATACAAAGAAAAACAGACGCAGCTTTTTATCGAAGCGCCGTACCGCAATATGCAGCTTTTGTCGTCGCTCCTCTCATCGCTCAAGGGTGAAACGAAACTCTGCATAGCGGCGGGCATCACATGCGGCGAAGAATTTATCCGCACGAAGTCCGTTTCCGAATGGAAAAAGTCACCGCTTCCCGAAATCAATAAAATACCCGCGATCTTTTTGCTGTATGCATAAACAACACCGCACGAGGCTATATGATCAATAATTATTAATTCTATTTACACGAATACACTGCGACAAAGTTATTGATTGTATCGGTGTTTTATAAAACAGTGTGCATATCATACGGTATTTTTAATAATTATTATTAATTTTATTTTTAAAAGCAATCAAGTTTGCGCTTTCAGAAAAACGGCATCGGTATTTTTCCGCTCCTGTTTTCGCTCTGCATTATAC
>NZ_JAFEVM010000063.1:0-5503 GCF_016901105.1 Treponema sp. Marseille-Q4523
CATTAATGTAGTTTCATTGGTTATTACTATTTTATGTATATTTTTGCTATTTATTAAAAGTGTCTTTTGAAACAGATTAGTATTCTTCGTTTTTATATGATTACCGGAAACAAAATCTGCAGAATATTCTATTGCTTGATTAAATAATAACTCAAGTACATTCGAATAGGGTAGCCAGTCGTCAGAGTCTAAAAAAAACGCATATAATCCGGAAGAAATATCTATACCTGTCTTCCGTGCCAAAGATATTCCGTAATTTTCTTGATGCTTGACAACAATATTACCATGTTTTGACCTATAGTGATCGCAGAGTTCCGCAGATCCGTCTGTTGAACCGTCATCAATCAAAACTACTTCATAATCTGTAAATGATGCTTGATTTACGACACTCTGTATACATCGATCTAAATAGTTTAATGAATTAAAAACAGGAATAATAACACTTATCTTATACATTATTACCGAGTCCTTTTATAATATTACATGCCTTTAATAATCCACACAATAGTATAATGGCCTGCAGTAAATTGGTTAGCAAGATACTGAGACAGGCGCCATATAATGCTAAATTTTTAATCAAATATGCAGAAAGTATATATGATATAAAAGTTACTATTATTGAACTTAATAAAATAAATTTTCTTCTATCGGCGATTATTAAAATTGTTGTAATAATTGTAGAAAAGGCCAAAATAAAATATGCAATAAGAATTGGCGTAAAAAAAGGAAAATAGTCGGTAATTTTATTTCCATAAACTAATTGGAATATTTTTAAACCTACAATACTATTCAATAACAAAGCAAGCGTACATCCTCCGAAAATTAACAACGCTATACGGAAAATATTTCTTAGAATAGTCCGATATTTTCCTTTACCAAATAAATCGGTAAAACGAAGAATATAGGGAGCAAAAAAACTTGCTGCCACTGTCGGTACTAAAACGACCGGCGTTGAGAGGGCTGCTAAAATACCGACAACATCAATATCTGTATATCTTTCCAATAAAATTTTAGGAAATGCGGAAAGTAGCGGAACCAATAAAACCGATATAAAAAGCGGAAAACAAACTTTTAATAAAGAGCATGCTGATTTTATATGTGTTTTCTTATATTCAATTCTATTAAAAAAAAATAAACCGATTACTTTTTTATATGAAAAAAACGTAAACATTATCGAAAATATAATGGAAAAGAGCATTCTTGTTAAAAATGCAAAAACAATATTTTGATAAAAAAAATATGTAGTGATAAAAACTATTACGCTGCATAAACTGCTTAGTAAATAGCCTTTTCCAAGAATATCCAGTCGTTTTTTTATTTGTATTTTTGTTGTAAATACATCAAAAAAAATACCGATATTTTGGGATAATAGAAATAATGTCATAGATAAAACAGTCTTCCGGTCATATTGTATGTACAGCAAAAAAATAAAATAACATATAAAACTTATCAGTATTGAAAAAAAACGTACAAATATGTAAGCAGACTCGGAAAATCTTGTATAGTTATCGGCAATTTGAAACGTTCGCACATTATATGCTGCAATTTCTTGAAAAATTGCGACAACAGCTAAGCATAAAGAAAAAATACCTGCATCGCTAAACGCTTCCATTCTCAACAAAAAAATTAATATAAGATAATTTCCTGCTAAGATTGCTGTAAGGCCTAATGTGTTCCACAATGCTTGTTTTTTTTCACTAACGACTTTCGTATTAATAGTATTCATATGTGCATAATGTTTAACTTCTTTTGTGAGAATAATAGAATATTGGAAGACTCCATAAATTACATATATCTAGCAAGTATACCGCATAAAAGGATAGGCGCGCCCTAAAACAGTACCCGTTATCCGTCAGTTTTATAGCAGGATTTTTGCGGTATGCGGGAAATTGTATCTTTAGATTATTTAAAAACTGCACAACGGTTTTTTTATCTTTTATGGTTTTATCTCGTATTCCCAATATGATAAATTCATAGGTCTTTTTAGTAGCGGCATAGCAAATTATATTTTGCTCTTGTGGCGCCGGCTCTTTGATAAATATATTTCTATATATATCTATAATATTTTTGCTTATATTCAGAATCGTATCAAGTTCGTATTTTTTTGCATTAAAATTGGATGCGCTATGATGAAAAAAGTTAAAAATTATTTTATCGACAAAGGCGACGATTTTTGCTTTAGAACACATATACCCCATTCTGTATAAGTCACCGAACACGTTATATTCTTCCGGTACCATCACAAATAACTCTTTTCTAAATGCAACTCCTTGTTCTACAACGATTGTCCAACGGCTCGGATGTTTTGAAAAACTGCGCTTTCTTCGTATACCGTTCGGCGTTACTTCCTGATACAAACCTGCAACTATATCGGCATCCGTTGCCAAAGCTTTTTGAGCAAGCAGTTCTATGCAGTCCGGTTCCATCCAGTCATCGGAATCGTTTTCTAATAAGTATGTCCCTTTTGAAGCTGCAACAGCTAACTCAGTAGCTATTCGTAAATTGTTCTTAGAAATTCTTAAAATAGTTATTTCTATATTTTTATTTTCGCTTTTAAATTGTTCGGCGATAGCAAAGCTTCTGTCGGATGACCCGTTATCGACAAGAATTAATTCAAATTGTTTGGAAGTTTGGTTCCGTATTGCCTCCAGTGTTTTAGGGAGTGTCTTTTCATTGTTATAAAATTTCATAAATATTGAAATAAATGGAGTATTCATTTTTTTTCATCCTGTTTTATTATATCTTTAAGCCAAATTAAAGTTTGTCGGATTCCGCTTTCAAAATTAACGGCAGGAATAAAGCCGAATTCTTTTTCCAAACGCCCTGTATTCAATTCAGCGTAATCAAGTATAATACCGTCAAAGGGCACTGCACCGAAATTTAACTGTGCACGAGGATTAACTATATCTCGCATTTTCACGACAAATTCTTTAAGCTTATACTGCTCTCTGTTACCGATGTAGTAGTTTGCATACGGTATGCCTTTTTCGGCGACAAGTCTGATAGCTTTTACCGCATCCGATATGTATATAAAATCATACAGCTGTTCTCCGCTCGTTAAGGCGCATTCGTTTTCTTTCAGCATTGAACGCATAAATGTACTTATAAATCTGGGAGAAATTTCTCCGACTCCATAGGTATTGGATATTACGGCATTTATGTATTCGATACCGCATTGGCGGGCTATGGTTTTTGACATAAAATCCGCGGTTAACTTTGCCGTTTTGTAGATATAGCTCATTCCCGGATGTGCGTTATTTTGCGTCAGATAACCGATCGCTTCATATTCCATAAGGCTTCCTGCGTGGATAAAACGCTTGCAATTACATTCTTTAGCGGCGCTCACCGCATTGCAGGAAGCTTCAACATTTGACAGCTGAATCTCAAAATCTCCACGTTCATCTCCCGCAGCGCCGTCCCATGCAAGATGAACAAAGAATTCACAGTCTTCATTTATCAATCTGGGTAATTTATGAATTGCGTAACTGTTGCAGTGGACGATATCAATATGCTTTAAATGTGCGAGAGCGGAAATATTCGAATGCTTGTTTCGCACCACGGCAATGACATGATATCCGTTTTCGGTAAGTTCTTTACACAGCCAGCTTCCTATAAAGCCGTTTGCACCGGTTACGATTACACGCTTGCTCATATTAAATCCGCCCACTTTTTTAAAATTTTTGAATCAGGAAAATAACACAGATATTGTAAGACACTTCCCTTATTTTTTGAATAAAACATGGAATTTGTGTTATACAAATCTTTTATCTGCACTTCAGCCATTTTGAGTTGCTCGGCATCACGAGCATTGAGATAATCCTTAAATGGTTTTGCATGGTTGCCCAGAGAAAGTATATAAAGCATCTCGGGAGAAACTGTATCGATTTTGCCGGTCAGCCATTGCCGCTGTTGCTTTGGCAACTTCATTTCTTCTTCAAAAACGGAATACCATTTATTAATAGTTCTATTTATATCGTATAGATTTGAAGCAAACTTTTGTGCATTCGCTTGCAATTCTTTACGTTTATCGGGATTTTTATACAAAAACTCTATTCCTGCCGAATATTCCTCATAGGTATTTGCAACAATACCCGTTTCCATATGTTTGATAATATAGCGCTCCGGTGGATTATTTAAAACTACGGGAACAGCGCCGCCCATCATAGCCTCTCCTATAGACTGCTCACAGGTTGCAAAATTTTGCGGCTGTAGCGGATACCCGAAGACATCAAATTGTGCTACAAAAGGCACTATACTTGGGACTCTTCCTTCAAAGGAAAAGCGATCATATACATTTTTTGCTTTTGCTTCGTCGATAAGGTGCTGCTGAGAATCTCCTGAACATACGATAAATTTTACATCCGGAATATTGACGGCAGCGCATAAATCAATGAACTTCGGATTAAGTTTCCCAAAATCGACCGTTCCTGTAAATCCGACAATGAATTCTTTATGCTCAGGCCTTTTCAGGTTCTTAAAAGATTCAACACCGATAGTCGACCAATTTACATCCAATTTATATTTCTTTTCTTCGGGAAGTTTTTTTATATCGGCAGCTTCGTAACTTACCGGAGATGTAAAAATATATTTATCACAAAAATCTATATCTTGCTCGGTATTGACATACGGAGGGAAAAGTCCCGAAACATGGTTCCACATAATAAGTCTGCATGCAGGAAAATCCCGATTAATCATAACATCATAAAGCAAGGGATGATTCCAATAATGAATCAGTACAATATCCGATTCTTGAATCTTTTCCATCAACAAATTGTTAAAAATCGGATCAAAATAAGCTCCGTCATAAATGGTAACATTAGCATAATTATCATGCACCTGTTTCCAGTCCGGATTATTATTTCTGTCAAGTGAAATAATCGTATGCTTGGTATCCGTCGAATCTTTCATCATCCAATTCAAGACCACAGAACCGACTCCACCGCCGAGATGCGGGGTAATATGCAATATATTCATTGTTCACGTCTCCTGATTTATATAAACCATTTATAAATTACTTAAAAAGATTACCTTATTTTTAATTCCTGCTGATTTTACTTGTCTCAATATATCCTTATGGTACAAATTAGGTAAAAAAATTATAGGATATGAATTATCTATATCTGGTAGTTTTATAATTTGTCTATCAAGTATTAACTTACCAATTCTATTTGGAGAAGAATCTATTATATCATGAATTATACACGCCTCATTTAAATGCTTCACTATTCCAAGTGTTGAAGATCCTATTCCCCAAATATTTACATGTTTATTATTTATTTTTTTTAATATTTTGCTCAGATGCTTATACGATTTTTTGATATATAAATCTATTGTATCTTTATACAAATTCCGATTAAGCACCATCGAATATTTAGAGTTTTTCCTACACAAATAACAAATTATAGGAAATCCATACAAATCCATTTTCTTACCTACAATAACCTCAAATCCATGTTTACCTAACAAGTATAAGAGGCTCCTATCTGTAAAATGATTAATATGT
>NZ_JAFEVM010000064.1:0-1352 GCF_016901105.1 Treponema sp. Marseille-Q4523
AAAATAAAAAGCCCGGCAGCTGCCTACTTTCCCGCATTTAGAGCAGTATCATCGGCGCAAGGGAGCTTGACTTCCGTGTTCGGAATGGGAACGGGTATTTCCTCCCCGCTATGGCCACCGGGCAATAATTGCCGTACAAAAAGAAAAAGGAAGAAGGGGCAGCCGAAAAACAAAGCGCCTGCCGTCATTTTACACAAGCTTTTATGTGCTCGTATGTCTATTGTTACCGCGCTATAGCACGGGAACGATAATATGGTCAAGCCTCACGACCTATTAGTACTGCTCGGCTGTGCACGTCGCCGTGCCTGCACCTGCAGCCTATCAACCGGATAGTGTCTCCGGGGTCTTTAGGAGGGTCATACCCTCAGGGATGTCTCATCTTGAGGCGGGCTTCCCGCTTAGATGCTTTCAGCGGTTATCCCTTCCGAACGTAGCCACCCGGCACTTACCCTTGGCAGGATAACCGGTATACCAGAGGTTCGTCCGCTTCGGTCCTCTCGTACTAAAAGCAGCTCCTCTCAAACATCCTCCGCCCGTAACAGATAGGGACCGAACTGTCTCGCGACGTTCTGAACCCAGCTCACGTACCGCTTTAATTGGCGAACAGCCAAACCCTTGGGACCTGCTCCAGCCCCAGGATGCGATGAGCCGACATCGAGGTGCCAAACTTTCCCGTCGATGTGAACTCTTGGGGAAAATCAGCCTGTTATCCCCGGAGTACCTTTTGTCCGTTAAGTGACGGCGCTTCCACTTGCAACCGCCAGATCACTAAGACCTGCTTTCGCACCTGCTCGTGATGTCTCACTCGCAGTCAAGCCTCCTTGTGCCTTTACACTCGTACGATGATTTCCAACCACCGCGAGGAGACCTTCGCGCGCCTCCGTTACCCTTTAGGAGGCGACCGCCCCAGTCAAACCGCCCGCCAATCACTGTCCCCCATCCGGCTTCACGGACCGGAGTTAGAAATCCCATCCGCCAGGGCCGGTATTTCACCATCGGCTCCACGCACGCTGACGCGCACGCTTCAGTGCCTCCCGGCTATCCTACACATGGCGGATAGAATCCCAGTGATAAGCTGCGGTGAAGGTTCACGGGGTCTTTCCGTCTAATTACGGGTATCCGGCTTCTTTACCGGAATATAAGTTTCACCGAGTCCCGCGTTGAGACAGCGCCCAGAATCGTTACACCATTCGTGCGGGTCGGAACTTACCCGACAAGGAATTTCGCTACCTTAGGACCGTTATAGTTACGGCCGCCGTTTGCCGGGGCTTCGGTTCGGAGCTTCGCATTGCTGCTAACCCCTCCCCTTAACCTTCCGGTACCGGGCAGGTGTCACCACCTATACGTCCCGT
>NZ_JAFEVM010000064.1:1448-3366 GCF_016901105.1 Treponema sp. Marseille-Q4523
CCGGTTCGCAGATGGCTGTGTTTTTGATAAACAGTCGCCTGGGCCTGCTTTCTGCCGCTCACATCCTTATCAGCGTGAGCCACACTTCTTCCGAAGTTACGTGTGCTTTTTGCCGAGTTCCTTAACGCGGGGTCGCTCGTGCGCCTTAGATTACTCATCCTGCCTGCGTGTGTCCGTTTCCGGTACGGTCCGACTCAGCCTAACTTTAGACAGTATTTCCCGGCACCCTGATTACGTCCGCTTCGCTTCGCCTGCGCTCCGCTCCCCGTAACAGCTCAGCTCAAGGACTCTTTTAACCGCCCTCTCAACACCTCGCTGCTTGGACAGGATCTACCGTTCTCCTGCCGGATTTCACCTCATGCGTCCTGCCTTCAAAACCGAATCGGGTATCGGATTTTGAACCGATTTCCCATCGACTACGACTTTCGTCCTCGCCTTAGGGGCCGACTTACCCCGGGCAGATTGCCTTTACCCGGGAATCCTCAGGCTTTCGGCGGACGGGAATCTCACCCGTCTTTTCGTTACTTGTGCCTGCATTCTCTCTTCCGCTTCCTCCAGCGCCCCTCGCAGGTACGCCTTCTTCGGTTAGCGCAATGCTCCCCTACCGCCCGCATCTTACAATGCGGACCCGCGGCTTCGGTATAACGCTTAGCCCCGTTACATTGTCTGCGCACGCCTGCTCGACCAGTGAGCTGTTACGCACTCTTTTAAGGAATGGCTGCTTCTGAGCCAACCTCCTGGCTGTCTGTGCAAACGCACCTCATTTCACACTGAGCGTTATTTTGGGACCTTTGCCGGCGGTCCGGGCTGTTTCCCTCTCGACTATGAACCTTGGAGCACACAGTCTCACTCCCATGCGTTGGCGGATGGCATTCTGAGTTCGATTGGTGTCGGTAGACTGTGACGCCCCCTATCCCATCCGGTGCTTTACCTCCTTCCGCTTTGCATGAGGCTGTCCCTAAAGGCATTTCGGGGAGAGCCAGCTATTTCCAGGTTTGTTTAGCCTTTCACTCCTAATCACAGGTCATCACTACCTTTTTTAACAGATTACTGTTCGGCCCTCCAACAGGTTTCACCCTGCCTTCAGCCTGCCCATAATTAGATCACCTTGGCTTCGGGTCTGCGACACGCGACTTCTCGCACTTCTCACACTCGCTTTCGCTCCGGCTCCGGATCTCCCAACCCTTAGCCTCGCCGCGCATCGCAACTCGCAGGTTTATTCTACAAAAGACACGCCACAACGCCCATGCGCCGTGACATCTTGTCGGTTTGCGGTTTCAGGTTCTCTTTCACTCCCCTCACCGGGGTTCTTTTCGCCTTTCCCTCACGGTACTCTTCGCTGTCGGTAGCTGTCTCGTATTTAGCCTTGGATCGTGGTCGACCCGGATTCAAACAGGGTTTCTCGTGCCCCGCTCTACTTAGGTACCGCACCATGGAGTCCGATCCTTTTCGCCTACGCGGCTTTCACGCTGTCTCGCGCGCCTTTCCAGACGCTTCCGCTAAAAATCGGTTTTTTCCAAACTCCACGGGTCATCCCCGTGCGGCCCTGCAACACCCTACATAAGGGTTTAGGCTCCTGCGCGTTCGCTCGCCGCTACTTGCGCAATCTCTGTTGATTTCTCTTCCCGCGTTACTTAGATGGTTCACTTCACGCAGTATCGCTCCGCCGCAGTATCTTCTTCCCGCGCGCGGTGTATGCCTTTCGACATACGGGTTACCCCATTCGGCTATCTGCGGATCTAAGGATGTTTGCTCCTCCCCGCAGCTTTTCGCAGCTTACCGCGGCCTTCTTCGCCGGACAGCTCCTAGGCATCCGCCACAAACCTATACTTGCTTGACCATATTCTCTTTCCCGCGCTCTAAGCTTCCAACCGCTTATGCGCTCAAACCTTCTTCCCTTCCCTATATTTTCAAAGAC
>NZ_JAFEVM010000064.1:3465-5119 GCF_016901105.1 Treponema sp. Marseille-Q4523
GGCACAGGGAAAGAAAGAAAGCGGACGCCGTCTGAATACACTATCGTGCAAACAGCATCCTCTGACGCATACGGTTTACGCGCGTACACTGCGCGCCCCTCTTCCCTTGGAAAAGGAGGTGATCCAGCCGCACCTTCCGGTACGACTACCTTGTTACGACTTCACCCCCCTCACAAAGCGTACCTTCGACAGCGTCCCCCTTGCGGTTGGACTGCCGGCTTCGGGTACCCCCTGCTCGGATGGTGTGACGGGCGGTGTGTACAAGGCCCGGGAACGTATTCACCGCGCCGTGCTGATGTGCGGTTACTAGCGATTCCAGCTTCATGAAGTCGAGTTTCAGACTTCAATCCGGACTACGACCGCTTTTCTGCGTTCTGCTCCGCCTCTCGGCTTCGCCCCGCTCTGTGGCGGCCATTGTAGCACGTGTGTAGCCCTGGACATAAGGGCCATGATGACTTGACGTCGTCCCCGCCTTCCTCCTGCTTGTCGCAGGCAGTTCCGCCTGAGTCCTCAGCGCTACCTGTTAGTAACCGGCAGTAGGGGTTGCGCTCGTTGCGGGACTTAACCCAACACCTCACGGCACGAGCTGACGACAGCCATGCAGCACCTGTCAAGAGCCGTATTGCTACGCTCACATATCTCTATATGATCGCTCTTGATGTCAAACCCAGGTAAGGTTCCTCGCGTACCATCGAATTAAACCACATGCTCCACCGCTTGTGCGGGCCCCCGTCAATTCCTTTGAGTTTCACCCTTGCGGGCATACTCCCCAGGCGGTACACTTATCGCGTTTGCTTCGGCACGCACGCTCTTGCGCACACGCCCAGTGTACATCGTTGACTGTGCGGACTACCAGGGTATCTAATCCTGTTTGCTCCCCGCACCTTCGCACCTCAGCGTCAGTCGTCCGCCGGTATCCTGCCTTCGCCATCGGTGTTCTTCCGCATATCTACAGATTTCACCCCTTCACGCGGAATTCCGGATACCCTTCGGCAACTCTAGCTCGCCAGTTCTCAATATAGCTCCGGAGTTGAGCCCCGGTATTTCTTACCAAGCTTGGCGACCCGCCTGCATGCCCTTTACGCCCAATAATTCCGAACAACGCTCGCACCTTACGTGTTACCGCGGCTGCTGGCACGTAATTAGCCGGTGCTTATTCCTGCCCTACCGTCACCATGCAGGCATTTCCTCCTACACTTATTCCTCGGACAGAAAAGAACTTTACAACCTTCCGGCCTTCTTCGTTCACGCGGCGTCGCTCCGTCAGGGTTCCCCCCATTGCGGAATATTCTTACCTGCTGCCTCCCGTAGGAGTCTGGGCCGTATCTCAGTCCCAATGTGTCCGTCCGCCCTCTCAGGCCGGATACCCGTCCTCGCCACGGCGGGCCCTTACCCCGCCGTCTAGCTGATGGGCCGCAGACCGATCCCGGCGCGGAGCCGAAGCTCCTTTCCCGCTGTCTACCTCACGTAAACAGTGATCTATCCGGTATTACCCTCTATTTCTACAGGCTGTCCCGGGCATCGGGGTTCGTTATCCACGTGTTACTCACCAGTCCGCCGCTCTCGGCATTGCTGCCTGCCGCTCGACTTGCATGGTTAAGACGCGCCGCCAGCGTTCGTTCTGAGCCAGGATCAAACTCTCCATCATTATGTT
>NZ_JAFEVM010000065.1:0-4702 GCF_016901105.1 Treponema sp. Marseille-Q4523
GGCGTGAAATTAGTATTTTTTTTATAATGTGTATTTCTGACAAACCCCACCTACGCCGGATTGCTTCCCCGCGCAGCGTTCCCGCCGCGAGCGAAAGCTCACCAAGCGACATACACGGCTGGTTTACAGAGTAAACTCGGCAGCGAGAAAAGTCATCGATTGCATAAGGCGCGCGAAAATCATATTATAACGATATGAACTACATCAAAAAAAATTCACAAGAAGAAAAAGAATTGCTCGAACGTTTTTTGCGCTATGTAAAGACGTATTCCGAAAGCGATTCGAATAAAGCCGACGAAGGAATCATGCCTTCCACTCCGCAGCAAAGGGATTTTGCAAATATGATTGCCGAAGAGATGAAAGCTGCGGGTTTGGAAAACGTGCACGTCACCGAGTTTTGCTATGCGTACGGCGTTCTTCCCGCTTCCGAGGGTTTTGAAAACGTTCCGTCCTTTTGTCTCCTTGCACACATGGACACGGTCGACGAAGTAAGCGGAAAAAACGTCCATCCCGTCGTACATGAAAACTACGACGGCGCTCTCATCGAACTTGCGGAAACGAATCCGCTCGATGCGGTTTCGGACGAAGCGCTCGCCCAGGCGGCACGCGAGCGCGATACGATCATCACGACGGACGGGCACACGCTCCTCGGTGCGGACGATAAGGCGGGCATCGCGGCGATCATGACGGCGATTTCGTACCTTAAAGCGCACGAAGAGATCAGGCACGGGAAAATCGAAGTGATCTTTTCACCCGACGAAGAGACGGGGCACGGCATGGATAAAGTGCCGCTCGAATCGATTCAATCGAAACGCGCATACACTGTCGACGGCGGGCATATCGGCGAGCTTGAAACGGAATGCTTCAATGCGGTCGGAACGACGGTCGTCTTTACAGGCAAATCGACGCACACGGGAACGGCACGGAAAGCGGGCATGATAAACGCGATCGCTATGGCATCACATTTTGTGTCCTCGCTCCCCATTACCGAGCGTCCCGAAACGTCGGACGGTATGGCAGGCTTTTATGCGCCGATCGAATTTACGGGAACGATCGAAAAATCGACGGTGTATCTTTTGCTGCGCGACTTCGACGGCGAAAATATGAAAACGCGGCAAAAAACCGTCGAAGCGCTCGCCGAAGCTGCCGCACTTTCTTTCGGCGGCAGTGCAAAAGTGACGCATAAAACGCAGTATTTCAATATGAAGCGAAAGCTTGACGAACATCCCGAAGTCGTGCGCGATTTGGAAACGGCGTATCGAAAAGCCGGCGTGGAACCCGTCTTTATGCCGATCAGAGGCGGCACCGACGGTTCGCGGCTCACCGAAATGGACATCCCCACGCCGAACATTTTTACCGGCGGACACAATTATCATTCGCGTATGGAGTGGGCTTCGCTTAACCAAATGTGTAAAGCTGCCGATATTTTAATAAACCTCGCAGGCATTATCGGTACGGCAAATTAACCCCCGATGCGCCTGCGTGTTATGCATACTACAAAGACGGGAGGCGGCAATGCACGAATACATAATCGACGGCGGATTTCCGATTCGGGGAAGCATCACCGCAGGCGGCAATAAAAACGCGGCGCTCCCGTGCATTGCGGCGGCTTTGCTCACGGAAGAAAGCGTTACGCTGCACAATATTCCGGACATAGAAGACACGCGCGTTATGCTCGACATCGCCCGATCCTTCGGCGCCGACGTCGAATGCGTAAAAAATCACAGCTGGAAAATCACCGCCAAGCGATTTGCAAACACGATGATCCCCCCGGAACTCTCAAAAAAGATCCGCGCATCGATTTTGTTTGCAGGTCCCTTGCTTGCTCGAACGGGAAGAGCGGAAATGCTGCCGCCGGGCGGAGACGTTATCGGCAGGAGAAGGCTCGATACACACTTTCTCGCGCTCACCGAACTCGGCGCACGCGTAGACATAAACGGCAAATTCGTGTTTTACGCGGACGCGCTCAAAGGCGCCGATATCTTTCTCGACGAAATGTCGGTAACCGCGACGGAAAACGCCGTCATGGCGGCGGTGCTTGCAAAAGGCGAAACGATCATTTCAAATGCGGCGAGCGAACCCCACATACAGACCTTATGCGCCATGCTCGTGAGTATGGGCGCAAAAATCAGCGGCATCGGGAGCAATATTTTACGCATCGAAGGAGTCGACTCCCTGCACGGCTGCGAATGTACGATATGCCCGGACTATATGGAAATCGGTTCGTTTATCGGACTTGCAGCGGCTACTCGCGGTTCGCTCACGATCGAAGGCGTCAATCCTCAAGATATGCGGCCGCTCAGGCTCGGTTTCAGCAAACTCGGCATCGCATGGAATATCGACGGCACGACGCTCACCGTTCCCGAACGGCAGGAACTCAAAGTAAACGGCGATATCGGAAACTCGACGCCGAAAATAGACGACGCTCCGTGGCCGGGCTTTCCGCCCGATTTGACGAGCATTATGACGGTCGTCGCAACGCAAGTCGAAGGCACTGTGCTCATCTTCGAAAAGATGTTCGAATCGCGCATGTTTTTCGTCGATAAACTGATAAACATGGGAGCGTGCATCACGCTCTGCGATCCGCACCGCGCCGTCGTGTCGGGCCCGCGCATCCTCCACGGCGACCACCTCGTCTCTCCCGACGTGCGAGCCGGCATGGCGATGGTGATCGCGGCGATGACGGCACACGGGCAAAGCAGAATTTCAAACGTGTACCAGATCGAACGCGGCTACGAACACTTGGTCGAACGGCTTCAGTCGGTCGGAGCGCACATCACGACGGTCGACGTCGAGTAAAAGCAAGGGGTTTTCGACAGCGGGAGTTCCTTCGTGCAGGGACAGCGAAAAAACGGTGCAGTATACGATATCCTGCAGTGAGATACCTGTTCCCTGTCATATATGCATACAGCACCGATCCTGTAGTTTTCAAAAGAAAATTACAGGATTTTAGGAAAATTATTAATACCAACCGGTAAAGTCATTGCCGTAATTTACAGATTGTCTTAATTGTATTTCAGGCAAATCACTGTCATCAAATTCCGTAAAAACCTTCGACGATGTTATTTTTACAAATGCCTTTGAAATACAGAGCCTTTCTATCGAAAAAAGAATCATAAAATCATATTCTCCATTTTCAGCAGCTCTTAAAATATCGAATACCGCTCCTGTTGATGTCCATTTTTCTTTATTTTTTACATTCCAAGTTATTTCATTTACGATTTTCCCCGTATTTAAATTGAAAATCGTAAAAATGCCGGAATTATAAACACCCTCATTCAGTAAATAAATCCCTGTCGCATCCATGCGAGCACCGAAAGGTACTTTTCCGAGAAATTTAACATCTCCGGTATTTCCATCTAAATAATATAAAGGCATACTCCTTTCAAAAGTATTCTTCCAAAAAATCATTGTTTTTTTATCTTTTGAAATCTGATAACCGTCCCATAAAGCCTCTGTATTCTCAAAATAAATCTGCTTTTTTGATTCATTAATTTTATAAATAGTCAAAATATCTTTATCAAGATTATAGGAATAATCTAAAGTTTCCGATTTTGACAATGGGGCTAATTTTTTGATTGTTTGTGAATATATCGGAAACACAATTGTAATTATAAATGTAATAATAAAAATCTTTTTCATAATTTCACCTCTCTTACTCGTATACAACTGGAGCTTTGAAATTTACATACCCTTTTGTTTCTGATACAGGAACTAAAATATTACCATTGTCATCTTTCAACCATCCTTGCTTACCTCTCAAATTTTCTTTTCCAAAGCTTCCCAAAACTCTTTCATTTCAGGAATCCCCATTCGCATATTGAACATCAGATACTATCCTTATAGGCAGATAAATCGATCGCTTCGGAAACAAGTCTTTTGTTAAAATTCTCCATGCTTGAATCCGTCATTTTGAGGGTATTTTTGGAAACTTGAAACGGTTTTGTAAGTTCACGCGGTTCAAGAAGAATTCTGCCGTCTCCGAATTCTTTTACATGATAGTAGTCGTAATATACATTCCTTAATGTGATTCTTTTCTTTGAGTCAAGTTTGGCATCATAGGATTTTACTATTTGCATCGGCACAATACACCTCCCATAAAAACTTTTGCAGGAAATATAGAGCCTCACGGCTCTGTTCTACAAAGGACCGATTTACGCGCCCGCTCACGCAGGCTGCGAATCAATTTCCGAAAAAGTTTTTAGCCGTGCGCGTGGGCGCACACGTTCAATAATCGAGTTTGCAAAATAAAGCGTATCGTATTTATGCGATTTTTATCGAAATGCCACCATATACACGTCTTCTGCAAACATCCAAGCAAACTCGATATCAAGAGCGACGACGATATTTCAGACGGCGCTTTTTATCGTACCTCCTCAAATTTCATATATACATAATTGTAAATAATTATAACAAAGACCGAACAAGCTGAAATTACTAATCCAATTTGGCTCAATGAATAAAATACCTCCGCATCTTTTGAAATATACAATATATAAAAAAATAAATTAATAAAGAACAGCAAATATATGTATATAACTAATAATTTATAAAAAACAAAAGTTTTTCCGACTTTAAAAATCCATAAGCATGAAAACCTGTACATCGTTTTCATTTTGTTTTTTATACCTAATTTCTTTCGTTTTTTCTTTGTTAGGGAGCTATTTATTCCTGTGACCACTAGGAATAGTTGGAATAAAAA
>NZ_JAFEVM010000066.1:0-4373 GCF_016901105.1 Treponema sp. Marseille-Q4523
ATTTCTTGCAGGGTTGAGAGATTAAGAATTCTTGCAGATGCGGTTCAAAATGAAAATTCTTATATTTTTAATAAAAATATTGGCCGGTTTTTGTATATTATTGGGACTTTGTAGAGGCTATATGAAGGAAAAACCTTTGTATCATAAGTTTAGAATTTTGCAGCATATCTTAACGTTTGTAACAATATGTGCGCTGTTAATGTTTTATGTATTTTGGGTAGGTAAAAAATAATTTGTTAATATTCAAGGGTTTTATTGAAATAGTATAATTTTTGAAATCTCTTTCAGAATTATTTTTCGAATTAAAAACGGAAATAATATAAATTCCCGGTCTAAACGGCGTTTTAAACTTGATTTTCCGTTCCACATTTGTTATCTTTTCATACATGAAATATTTAAAATCTTTTTTAATCGCATCGGCGATTGCAATCGCCGCAGTATCTCCGATCTTTGCACAAAGCGTCAAAGAAGGCAAAGCGGCTCCCGATTTTTCGATTACGCTTTCGACGGGACAACAGGTAAAGCTCTCCGACTACAAAGGAAAAGCGGTGCTTCTCCATTTTTGGGCGACGTGGTGCGGACCCTGCCGCGTCGAATTGCCTGAAATGAACGCATTCGCTTCAAAACTCGACTCGTCTTCGCGCATCGCATTCCTTGCAGTGTGCATTTCCGATACGGAAAAATCGCAGAGTGCTTTTATGAAAAAAAATAATTATACTTTCCCCGGCGGTCTCGACAAAGACGGCTCCATCGCAGGTTCGTATTTTATCCAGGGCATTCCGACGAGCATATTGATTTCGCCGGACGGAAAAATCGAAAAAATCCGCGTCGGTGCGATGTCCCCCGCGGAATTGCAGCGTTTTGTCGGAAAATATGCAAATTGAAAAAAAACTTCCCATAAAAGACGGCCGCTCCGAAAAAAAACATACGCTGCTGCGCATCGCATTGCTCGCGGCGGCGGCGGTGTTTATTATCGTTGGCGTTTTCCGCGGAGACAACGATTCGATTTTCCGCAAAGCCGTTTTTATCTGCATGGAGTGTATCGGCATTGGATAAAAAACAGACGAGACGCAGAAAGGCGATTCAATTCATCTCCATGCTCATATACAACGCGGATGTCAAACGCTGGTTTTCAGGCGGCATTTCGCATTCGCCGTTGAAAACCGTATGCGTACCCGGCTTAAACTGCTATTCGTGTCCCGGCGCGATCGCAGCCTGTCCGCTCGGTTCCCTGCAAAATACGCTTGCAAACGGACAGCTGCCGTTTTTTATTACCGGCTTTTTTTTGCTCATCGGAACGCTTTTCGGCCGCGTCGTGTGCGGCTTTATCTGTCCCGCAGGATTGGTGCAGGAACTGTTGTATAAAATCCCGTCAAAAAAAATAAAAAGGACAAAACGAACGTTCGCGCTTACGAGAAAGCTCTCGCTTTTCAAATACGCGCTTTTGCTCGTTTTGTGCATTGCGCTGCCGCTCGCGTTTTATTTTAAAGACGGACTCGGCGCGCCTTTTTTTTGCAAACTCGTGTGCCCTGCGGGAACGGTCGGAGCCGGCGCACCGCTCGTTTTGCTGAACGAACAGCTTCGAAGCGCGGCCGGCATGCTTTTTACGTGGAAAGCCGCAGTCGCCGCCGTATTTATCACGTGGTCGGTTTTTATGTTCCGCCCCTTTTGCAGATTTTTTTGTCCGCTCGGTGCGATCTATTCTTTTTTTAATAAATTCGCAATTTTCGGGATCCGCGTAGACGAATCGAAATGCGTACATTGCAACGCATGCGTCGCTTCGTGCAAAATGGATACGTGCAAAGTAAACGACCGCGAGTGCATCCGCTGCGGGGAATGCCGCACACGGTGCAAACACGGCGCATTGAAATAGGCGGCGCTAATCGCGCCGCGTGATGACGGCGGTAATCATCTTTCACTTTCTGATACCATCATTCCCTGCTCATTTATAGGAACACTATCTTTTAAACTACTGTCGATAAAAGCTCCATATACCCAACCAATCACTCCCTTATGCGTTTCAACTTCATACCAATAGTCATTCCATCGTTGTATCGTCTGCATTCTGATCGACTTTGATAATAAATGAACCTTTTCATCTTTAGAGCTGACAGCAAGAACGGATTCCAATAATGACGGTTGAGAACGAATCCTAACACCGTTTTCCGTAATTCGAGATTCAAATTTATTAACATTGAATATATTTTTGTAAAAAGTCGTACCCTTTGCTATTACGGAATAACCCAATTTTGCTTCATCGGTTAGTATCATTGTATTATGATCAATAATTTTAAATGATATAACAGCTACATAATCGGCATATTCAAATATATGTTTATTATTCGCATATAACGATGTACCTTTAGCATCGTCGAGATTCAGAACCTGTCGGTATCGTAAAGTATATCCGTCATTACCGTGTTTCACATCAATGATTTTGCCTGCAAATTTATCAAAAGCAGGCCCGCCTTCGGAATCGCCGTAATACAGATACCATGTGTCCGCATCCTTTTCAAAGATAATATACGGTGAACGTGTTAAGGTTACAGTTCCGAATATTAATTTCCGCTCAGTTCTGGAACCTGTCAGACTCCCAACCCATGCACAATGTGACAGCTCGGTAATAGTAAAAGGATCGGTCTTTTTATCGATGAGGATATTATCTCCTGCATTTATTGTACGACAGGCTATAAATACTGAAAACAACAAAATAAAACGTTTCATATTATCTCCTGCAACCATAAAAGCAATATCGATTACACCCCGACATAAGCGCTAATCGCGCCGCGTAATGACGGCGGTAATGCACGTGTCATTCCACTTTTCGCCGTTATACACGTCTTTAATCGTAAAGCGCACTTTAGACACTTTCGCCGGAAAATCCATCTCCGCAAAATGCACAAAATCTTCAAACCGATATTCAAATTCGAACGGCTTGCTCTCATCGAGCGAAGTGACGACGACGGTTTTGACGCGGTTATTCGCTTTGTAAAGGTAGCGCTTTTCCAAATCGACGTAACCGTTCAAAACGACGATATTATCTTTCGGTTCGGCAAATTCGATCGTAAGCGATTCTCCGATACCGGCTGGATCGTTTTCCTTTCCCGGTACCCACGGATTGCGGAGAAGGAAATTACTTAAAAACGCTTCTTCATGAAAAATCATGTTCAAGTAATCGGGTTTATAAGAAACAATTCCGAATTTTGTCGGCTCATTATACCATGATGATGCCACAATTTTCTTTATCGAAAACTTAGGTATCGCATTCCAAGATTCCAAAGCATCCCTTTTATATCGAGCAACCTCTTTTACAAATGATTCGAAATTATCCGGCTTTATATATTGCATAAATGCAAAGGGCGCTTCTTTTATCGATAAACCCGGCTCATAAGCATTCGATATATTCGGAGATACATAGTCAAAAGAAAAAAACATATTCGATCCGTAAATCGCCAGATACTTCCGTGCATTATATTCAAAGATACAATAACCGTACATATCTTTATCGATATTATCCAAATCGATTTTTTTAATATAATAATTGGCAGGCCATGTTTTAATAATAACGGTGTTACCCTCTTCAGAGACTGCACCGATCTCCGTATATCCTAAACAACGTTTACCTAAATCGAATTCCTTATCCAGATTATTATATATGTCGATTTGCCTCTGTGTACCGTCTGCATTAACAAAACAAAGAGAAGCTAAATTAAATACTAACAATAAAAATATCTTTTTCATATTACTTCACTCTGTTATATTTTTTATATTTTTGTCCCACTATAGTACCGGTTATTTGATAACCTCCCGCCAATCCTCATCTCTGTAATTTTTCCAAAAGGCGCCTTTGATTTTCACGCATAGTTACAAAACAGCCGTCGGAATAATTCTCATTTGTCCAATCTAGTTTCAGGAAACATAATAGCAGAGATTGCTGTATCCTGCCATTTATCGCCTTCGTATACGCTTTGTATAGTAATGCGGACTTGGTGAACAGGTTGGGTAAATACGATTGTCTTAAAATATACAAAGTCTTCAAAACGTACTGTTTGACTTATCTTTTTTCCACCGTCTGTTGTTCCTTCAACCAATGCCGTTTGCATGCGGCTGTTCATCTTATATAAATGTGGGCGGGTTCCATCTACAAAGCCGTTTAATACATACATCGTGCTTTGAGGTGTGTCAAGCTCAAGTTCTATCCATTCTCCGATTCCGCCTCTCGCAGCATTTTCTACCCAGGGGAAACAATACGGATTAATCTGATGAAGAAATTCATTCCATATAATATACTTTTCGATATTGTATCCGTTATATTGAAATACATGGTTATTATTTGTTTCAGATAAGAAAGAACTAACCGTAACCTTCTTGAC
>NZ_JAFEVM010000067.1:0-4343 GCF_016901105.1 Treponema sp. Marseille-Q4523
GTTTTATAAAGAGATCATAATTCTCTGAATGGTATTATTATATTTATCTAATCAAAGCAGAGCAAAATATTTGAGAATAGAAAAATGAAGAACATATTAATTGCCATTATCGGAACTTGTGTGCTTTGCTCTTGCTCCGCTTCCGACGTTCAAATAACGGAAGATAATCTTTTGTTTTTCGGTTCGACCGACAGCGACGTATGGATAGGCGATACGCAAATTGCTTTTACCGCGTTAAAAGAGCAATGTAAACTGTCCGGTTATAACGATGTGCCTGATTGCTTTTATGATTCTGCGGAACATCGGCTTTGGCTTGTAATATACAGTACACGCAGGGCATATGACATACTCGAAAATAAGGTAAGCAGAGATATTTTTTTTTATGAAGTAAAAGATAAAAGCGTCGATATTCAAAATCCTATAGTTAAAGAAAATCATATCGGTTTTGTATACGGTATCGATGACGGAAAAGTGTTGATATCAAATGATAGAGATGCCGGTGCATATCGATATATTGTATCATCTCTTTTTGACGGTGCAGCGATACATATAACGATTAATCAGGGTGCGCTTTTTGAACCGATGGCATTTAAAAACAATACGATATTTTTCGACATAGGGTATTATAAAATCGATGAGGCGGCATTTATTCCGTATGAAAACGAATGGGGACATTTCGGCGTACCGAATGACGGAATCGAACTGGTACGTTCGAGTGAAGACGAATTTGTAAAACAATACAAGTTGATCAGGATGTGGGAATATTTTAACGTATCAGCGGACGGAAAAAAGCTCGTAGGAAGAGACAGAGACGGACGCATAATGATTTATGATTTGGAAACGAAAACGGCGTACGATACGGGTTTGAAACGCGATTTATTGAAAGGTACGAGGTATAAAGGCAAAGATTTATATTATCTTGACGGAACATATCTTTATTTTTCAAAAGATACTTCCGAAACGTCATCCCCCATCAGACATTTTCTTTTGACTTGGTATCCCGGACTTATTTGGTACAGACACGATTTAGACACGAAAGAAACGGTCAGAATATCCGCTCCGAGTAAGTTCGTGGATATAGTCGGGAGAATAAAATGAATGCGAAGTACAGTCGGTGGCTGAGTGCGGATCCGGTGGTAAATGATTACGGGAGCGGAACAAGTGCAGGTGAAGGCGGTATTTATAATACGGTGAACTTCAGCCTGTACCATTATGCTGGAAATAATCCGATAAAATATACCGATCCAACAGGAGCTTTTGATTGGGATACGAATACAATAGAATCCGGCGATACTCTTTCAAAGATTACAAATGAATATAATGAAAAGAATGGGACAAATTATAGCTATGATGATATTGCAAAATCAAACGGCATGCATGATCCGAATAAAATTTATGCTGGCGATAAGCTGGATTTTAGTGGCTTTTCTAATAATATACAAACAAGTAATGATATTACGTCTAGTGATTCTGTTCTTAAAAGTACACCAAGTAATAAAACAACTCAAATAGGACTAGGATTAGGAGTTTTCTTAGTAATTGGATTAAGTGTTGAAGTAGGAATTTCATATTCTAAAAAAGAAGGGTTTGATATATATCGAACATTTGGTGCTGGATGTGGTGTTGGAATAGCTGGTGATGTTACATTGGCTGGTAGCTATTCCGATTTAGGGAATTCTTCACTTCATGGTTCAACAGGAAATACAGCTCAAATTGGTGTTGGTCCACTTTTAAATTATGATTTAAATAATAATGCAAATTTCTCTGGATTCGGTGGAATTGGTGTAGGAGGAGGTGTTTTATGGACATATACAAGAATTCTAAAAGGTGATATTCGAGATATTATAAGTTTTTTTAAGAAGGCTTCGCAATGATAAATATTTTGCTTTTTTGTATCAATTTTCTATTGTATTCTGTTTTTTTGTTTATTAAGTATTTTTTATTTGTTAAGATTAATAATACAGGAATGATTATTGAAGGATATCTTATGGTGAATTTATTTTTTGGAATAATGATCTTTCCTGTTTATATTCTCCATAAGCATACAAAGGATATTTGTTTTTTTATTAATCTCAGTAAGTTTTCCAAATATATAAAAATTCCATTGTTATTGCTTGGACTTGTTTCTACTGCAGTAATTTTTAAATTACCTCTTCCTTATGATGTTATGAGTTCCTTTGTTATTTGGCTTTATCTATATTTTTGTAATATATTTAAAGAATAATTTTATTTCAGTATACTCCTGTTTATTGTACCGGAAACATATATACATTTTGCGCCCGTGAACGATGAGGCGAAGAAGCATAACCAGCAGTTGCCGGGTATGGGCGGTGTGTTCAATGTCGTAAACTTGCAGTTGTATCACTATGCGTGGAATGATCCCGTGAAGTATACGGATCCGGATGGAAAGAAGATGCGTTCAAAAGATTTTATAATATGGGGAAATATTAATTTAAATGACTAAGAAACAGATGTATTTACTATTTTGTGTTAATATTGTTTTATGGGGATGCTCATCAACTAAAGTTATACTCAATAATAAATGCTCTTCGAGATGCTATAAAAACTGAGATTCCGAAGAGCCGCATACGTGACGAAAAAGAAGCACTAGACTTTCAAACTCGTATACATAATTTGAAATTCGATAATCCAAGTTCTGATGTACTCTTAAACTATCTACAAAGAAACAGTTATATTGAGGAAAATATAAGAAGTTGTTTCAGTGAAAAAATTGCAGAGATTATATTGCAAGAATTTTTTGGAGAACGATACGTATTGTTTTCAACGGATTATATTCAGGTTAAAATAAATAATATTAATTTCTCTGCAGAATATTTATGTAATCACATGGACATTCCTAATATAGTGTCTCTGATTTATATAACGGAAGATGATGATCCTAAAAAAATGAGGCTGTTTTATAAGGTAAATTACTTTTTTGAATATTCGACTATAGGAGCTTTAAATAACGGCAAAAAATGCTATATTTTTTATTGATTTAAGGACTGCCTTTAATTAATTATCGGTAAAAGTAAAGGAGGTACGATAAAAAGCGCCGTTTGAAATATCGCCGTCGCTGGAGTCTAAAGCCGAAAAACGCCGAAGCGTTTTTCTTTTATGGGAGACACTCACGATTTCTGTGCATTGCTCGAAATCGCAGCGTTCTTATCTCGAGTTTGCGCGGATGTTTGCAGAAGACGTGTATACGTGGCGTTTCGATAAAAATCGCATGAATACGATATACTTTATTTTGCAAACTCGACTATTGAACGTGTGCGCGCACGGCTAAAAACTTTTTCGGAAATTGATATTTCCTACAAAAGTTTTTATGGGAGGAATAGAAGTGAGTAAACTGCAAAATTTAAGTTGGGATAAAGACAGGAAATTACAAGAAGAAGCCATTACATATTTTTCCAACGCTGAAAGTTTTGGTTTTAATATTTTAATAAAAAACGCTCCTAAAAAACTAATGGCTGATTTAGTCGAAATAATAGCGAATAAAAAAGTTGATGAACGATATAAATCAATCGATGGTTTATTATATCTTCTGCAGGATTTATCATGGCCAGGCTCTGAAAAGGCAATGTCTTTACTTAAAACTTTTCCTAAGGAAATATTGTTACCGCCTTTAGAAAATACTTTGAAAGAAGCTAGTAAAGAAAACGATGATAATTGGTTAGGTAATTTAAAGATGCTGATAAAATATCATTCGTTTACAAAAGGTGATTTTAAAAACATAGATTTGATACAAGTATTGGAGAAAGCCGCATGGTAGGAAAATTTAAAATACAAATAAAAAAAGAGGGAGATAAAACATGTGTCAAATTACAAGGTACAGAAATGCGAAAATATTCAACTCAAAAAAAAGAAGAATTTGGCTTTGGATTATATAGACTTAGGCCGAAAGTCTTTATATTAGAGAGTAATTTTAAATCAAATAGTTTTTGAAAGAAAGTGCCGTGTTGTTTCCGTAGTCTTATATACCAAAACGGTTAGTTTTTTAAGTGCTGTTCACCCATTGTCTAAAAAAAAACTAAATGACAAAAATGATATTAAGAAAAAAATATGGAATAGGTTTGTACCAAAGGTAAAAGAAAAAGATTTATCCGGAAATTATAAAGGGCAAAACAAAAAAGGAAAAACTTTTTTTAGTTGGTGGAAGCAGGCAACAGAGGATGCCTCTGAACCGGGAAAACCCGAAGAATGGGAAAAAAATTATGATTCTGAAGAACAAAAAGCGTTAAGACAAAAATTAAAAGTGAGAAGTACGGAAGATTAAAATGAATATAAGAAAAAGAATAAAGATTTTTTTTATAATATTTTCATTTTTTGTTGTTCTATTA
>NZ_JAFEVM010000068.1:0-3961 GCF_016901105.1 Treponema sp. Marseille-Q4523
TTTGGATGCGCTCGTAGAGGCGTGCTGCGTACTGCAAAAATCTCAGCGGCATATTGACGTTTATCGTAGATTGGTGTTCGACCAATACGATGATTTTACCGTCGACGAGGCAGGCGACATCGTTGCGGAAAGCCATGTACATCACCTGTTCGAGGCGAAGCGGTTCGAGTTTTGTAGCCGCATCAAATGTTGTGCCGTGAAGCGCATTGTAGAGAGAAAGGAACTTTTCTTTCGCATTTTTGTCTTCTCCGAAGAGATCGACAAAGACCGAGTCTTTATACCGGCGATTGT
This sequence comes from Treponema sp. Marseille-Q4523, assembly GCF_016901105.1. Lineage (NCBI taxonomy): Bacteria > Pseudomonadati > Spirochaetota > Spirochaetia > Treponematales > Treponemataceae > Treponema > Treponema sp. Marseille-Q4523. The sequence continues at coordinate 292 of NZ_JAFEVM010000068.1, forward strand.
GTTTTGGCATGAAATACCTCCGGGATAACCGCACCGGAAATGGGTACTTAGAAAAGAAGCGCGTACTTACATAAAAAAGGCGGAACGCGAGGCAGCGGAACTGCCGCCGAGCCGCTCAGACCGATGGCAAGCAATCTCTTTTTACAAAGAGATTGCGCAGTCCGATTCCGATTACGGTCTGCCGCGGCGAACGGCAGGGCTGCTGCCGGGAGTGCAGCCGATTTTTTATGTTATACACTATTTTTTAGGGATACAATTTCCGGTGCGGTTATCCTGATAATACTTCACTAAATATATATCGCGGAAATGTTGCGATTTCGGAGTTTTTATTTTGTGCGACCGGTACCGCCCTTAGTTATAATGCAATGATAATTATTTTTATGACAAAATCCGACACTACGTCCATTCAGTGCTGTCATATTCTCTTCCATATTTTTCACTTTTCCCTCTTGACAAAGCTCAATTTATAGCCTATATTTCACTTATGTAATTATTACAATTATATAATTACTTTAATTTGTATTACCATATTTTATAGGAGATTTTATGGAACAAACGACAATGCACATGCCCCTCTTGGGCGATGATTTTCCCGAATTGAGCGTAACGACGACGCTCGGCAAAATGAATATTCCCGGCGATTTGAAAGGCAGCTGGTTTGTGCTGTTCAGCCACCCCGCCGATTTTACACCCGTCTGCACGACCGAATTTGCCGCGTTTCAAAAGCTCGTTCCCGAGTTTGAAAAGCTCGGCGTCAAATTGATCGGCCTTTCAATCGATCAGCTGCAAAGCCATTTGAAGTGGATCGAATGGATCAAAGAAAAACTCGGAATCGAAATCACCTTTCCCGTCATCGCGGCGAACGATACGGTTGCGAATAAACTCGGACTCCTGCATCCCGGAAAAGGCACGAACACCGTGCGCGCGGTCTTTATCGGCGATCCCAAGGGCAAAGTGCGCCTCGTTCTCTATTATCCGCAGGAAGTCGGCCGCAATATGAAAGAAGTTTTGCGCGCCGTCAAAGTGCTCCAGATTTCCGATGCGAACGGCGTCGCGATGCCCGCCGATTGGCCTGAAAACGGTTTGATCGGCGACAGCGTCATTATTCCGCCGCCGGGAAGCAAAGCCGAAGCCGACAAGCGCCTTTCCGAATACGACGGCTACGACTTCTGGTTTTGCCACAAAAAACTTTAATAAAAATTGTATATAAAAAACGCTATGTAAAAATTAAGGCGCCGCTTACCGAAAGGTGTGCCGGCGCTTTTTTTATTCGTGCGGAGGGTTTAATGATAAATACATTCTTTTTTCAGACGACGCGGATCGGAAGAACCCGCCTTCCGCACTTCGGTAACCCTCATCCGCGCTCACGCGCGGACGCTTCGCGGTGCTCCACGCGGGCGTAGGCGGATCGCGAACAATAAATATATTTTTTAATAATTTTTCACAACGCATAATGTGTTTTCCCCCGGCCTGCAAGTACGCTTTCCGGCATTCTTCGCCGGTACTCGTTCTTACGTACCTTGTCGTAAAACTTGTCGATGGACACGTACTCGTTATCGTGATATTTTATTCGTGCGGAGGGTTTAATACCCCGACGCTTGCGTCGTAACAAAGGGTATTAAAGCCGACTGCAACCACCTTATGAGAACAACATACCCCGACGCTTGCGTCGGGGGTGTTGATTATACGGTTTCCATAAGATTGCCGTATTGTTTGGTCTGGCACACATTCTATTAATAAAATCGTTGCGGGAGATACAATGAAAACGATCGGATTATTGGGCGGAATGAGTTGGGAAAGCACGGTAACGTATTATCGCATAATCAACGAAACCGTCAAAGAAAAACTCGGAAGCCTTCATTCGGCAAAAATCGTCATGTACAGCGTCGACTTTGCGGAAATCGAAGCGTGTCAGGCGAACGGGGATTGGGAAAAAAGCGGTCGAATACTTGCCGAAGCCGCTGCGTCGCTTGAAAAAGCGGGCGCGGATTTTATCGTCATCTGTACCAATACGATGCACAAAACGGTTCCCGCGATCCAAGTGCGTATTTCCGTTCCGATTTTGCATATCGCCGACGCGACGGCGGAAGCGCTGATTCGAAACGGAATAAAACGTGTCGGCCTTCTCGGCACGAAATACACCCTTACGCAGGATTTTTATAAAGACCGCATCGCTGAAAAAGGTTTGGACGTGCTTGTTCCCGAGCCGGCGCAAATCGAGCGGGTCAATGCGGTCATCTACGATGAACTGTGTCTCGGCATCGTTTCCGAAAAATCGAAAAAAGAGTATCTCCGTATCATAGCCGATTTGAAATCGCGCGGAGCCGAAGCCGTTATCCTCGGCTGCACCGAAATAGGCTTACTTATTTCGCAGGAAGATTCGGATATTCCCGTTTTCGATACCGCGAAAATTCACGCGCAGCTTGCGGCACAAAAGGCCGTTCTTTAAATACCGTGCGTTTTTATTCGTGTGGAGGCTTGTCTCACATACCACGTCGGAACGATATTTTTTATTCGGTACATACATGAAAAAAATATATACCGGCGCGAGATTTTATTTGGCAATTTTGTATACTTCTTTACACATATTTCAAATTAGATACGATTCAGTGAGAATAGTAGGCGTCTATCTTGAAGATATGTAAATTTTTATTTCAGTTTTTCAAATGCTTTTTTAATATTTTCGGAAATAATTTCCTGTAGTTGTTTTTCTATGGTTATCAACTTAATCTTTCGCATATTTACTTTTGCTTCCATATAAATTTCCGTTTGTTCCAAAAAGAGCGAAGCGATAGGAATATTAAATAATTCTGCAATTGATTCAATAAGTTCCAATGAAGTACCGCGTTTACCTGATTCAATCTGCGCCAAAAAAGGCGCGGTAATCTGCAATCTGTCCGCTACATACACTTGTGTCCAGCCTTTATTTGTACGGAGTGTTCTGACGTTATTTCCTAAAATACTCCTAATTTTTCCCATAAATATATCATATATCTTTGAGTAAATGACATATTGTATTTTTAGCTACTTTATATTATACTTATAGCTAATGCAATATTGCAAAAATAACTAACGAGCAAACAGGAATATATTTCGCTGAATACAGCAACCAGAAGAGGCAGGAGGTTTATTGCTATGGAAAAGTTAGAATTTATAAAATTAATTCTAGAAATTATTACGAGTTTTTCTACGGCCTGTGTTGTTATACTCCATCTCTTTGAAAAGATACTTATAAAAAAATCATTTATAAAAACACTACCGTTATTCTTTTCAGGGATTACAACATTGGATGGTAAAAGAGTTAGAGGTTTTAAGGCTTTGCGTGCGGATAAAGAACAAAGGAAACGTACTCAAGATATGATAAAAGCAATTGCACCTAATTACAAAGATGAAGAAGTACTTGTGTTGAATAAAGAAGAATTGTTTTATCTTTTGTATAACTCAAAGATTTTTACAAAAATTCGATTAAGAAAATAGAATTTTAACATATTAAATCTTATACATGGGGTTTTAAAAATGAAAAAAGTAAGGATTATTTTTACAATATTTTTATTTTGTACGTCCTTAAGTCTTTTTGCAGAAGAACACCTATCGAAAGTGGCGAAATTAAAACATAGTGCCATATTAAACCGGAAATAATGGTATTGAAACTTACAATGAACAAAGATAT
>NZ_JAFEVM010000069.1:0-3940 GCF_016901105.1 Treponema sp. Marseille-Q4523
TTTGGCATGATTCTGCATTTAAGTATTTAAAAAAAGCCATATGGACAAATAGACATAATAGAAATGAGAAGTAGTTATAGATTTTGATTTTATCATAAAATTTTTTCTGTCTAAAAACTGTCTGTAGTAATTTTTCCCTAAAGTCTCGTAGTTCTTGCAGAAACCTGTGCAGTCACAGGTTTCTATACGACTAGTTTTCCTTGGAGAAAGAAATTTTCTGGTACGCAAAGCATCGTTGAGAGCTTTTGTGCGAGATAAAAAATATCCCTTCCAAAATAGAAATCATAGGTGTATTCTGTTACCCTTCATGTCAGCTATAATCTGTTTATCTTTGTCTAAAAACCGCACAAGTTAACAATCTCCAGTAAGGGTATAAAATAATTTTATAACAACGAAATAGCATTTTACAATTCGCTATTACTGCATTATAATAAACCAGTTCGTAAGTAATTTTCTGTAAGATATTCCATGAAATGTTTTGCAGTTTTGCTCTTTGACAATTCAGCAGCGGCTCAAAATCATGGCGTTTGAGCTGTAAAGCCGCCTACGATACGCGCTATGTGTATGGTGCTGATGCCTTGGGTGCCGAAGGCACGCTGGATAATAATTTCCGCTTACGCAAACGGCGCGCTTGCGCGACGTACGGAAACAGAGCTGCCAAATGGACAGCGACCGAGCTAAGCGAAACGTTCTACTTCAACACGATGTGGACGTGGCACACTGACAAAGGATTGCCCGACGGACAGTATTCGAAGCACATATACTTAGGTGAAACGCGAGTCGTCACGAAGCAGACGAGTAAACTCGAAGCGAGTTACAAACAGAGCGACGAGTGGCGGCACCGGTATTACTACCACCCGGATCACTTAGGAAGTGCACAGCTCATCACCGACTACGAGGGCAATGAGTACCAACGGATAGAATACACGCCGTACGGGGAGCTCTGGGTAGAAAAAAAGACGGAGAAAGAAGAAGGGCTGCGGTACTTGCCATACAAATTCACTGCGAAAGAGCAGGATGAGGAGACAGGGCTCTATTACTACGGTGCGCGATACTTGGATGCGAAGTACAGTAGATGGATGAGCGCGGATCCGGCGGTGAGTGATTACGTACCGCAGGCGGGGAGCGATAATGCAAAACTCCCTGCAGGTGGAGTATATGATTTTATAAATCTTAATTTATATCATTATGCAGGGAATAATCCTATTAAATATATAGATCCTACAGGTAATTTCAAATTGCCTAAAGGATATTTTAATAATTTTAATAAAACTAATATGGCAGATCTGGTAGCTTCTTCTGGGAAAACGCATTGTAATGATTTTATTCCTAGATTCTTGAAAGGACTCGGCGATAAAGTTTATAACGATATAATGCCTAAAAAAGAAAATGCTTCTGCTAATGATTTGTATAATTCATGGGAATCAAATCCCTCTATGATAAATTTGAATGATTTATACGCAAAAACATACAAAGATGCTCCAAATGTGAATATTCAAGAAGCAGCTGCAGACTTAGCAACTTATTATGCAGATGAAGGTTATCTTGTCTTGGCGGTCGCCTCGGAGGGAGGTAATCATGTTGCTGTAGTAGCTCCGTCAAATATTACTTATGAATGTAATCCGTCTCTTCCAAAAGTTGCAAAATATTTTGAAGGGACTTCAGGGTTAATTCCCCATCAAGGTTCGAGAAAGCCAATAGTAACAAGAGATTATCCTGTATTCATACAGGCAGGAACTTATACCGGAGTAGTTCCTCCAGGATGGGCTTTTAGTAGGACTATGTTTGATAAAGGCCAAGTGCAATTTTATGTCTATAAACCGCAGGAGGAACAATAGATGAAAAAATATTTCATACTATGTATGATTTTTCTGTTTCCCGTTGTTATTTTCTGTCAAGAAAAAACGGTTTTTTCTAATTTAGTAACATATGGAGAATCGGAAAAGTTTGATTTGACTTTTGAATGCGTTAAGGGTAGTAAGGATTTTATTGATAAATTTAAACTCAATAAAATGGAAATCGGTTTTATCGGATATTGGACGGATAATTTTTATTTGGAAATAAAACAGAATGGAGTCAATATACATATTTCTGGATTGGATTTTTTCCCTAACAGGGTAATGGAAATGAGTCTGGAGTGTTACCTAAACAGTAAGCGGGTACAGCGGCGTTTCTTCTTCGAATGGCAAATAAAAGGACAGGAATTGAAATTAAAACCTTTGCTATATTTTTCAAAAAAAATGATAATATCAGCTCTGTTGAATTCGTTGATAGTAATGATTATGAAAATGCAGGAGAAATAGAGTTCTATAAGGATAATTATATATTAACAAAGCAATTAGATTTTTCATTTTTGAATAAATATTTGCAGGAGAAAGAAATTGAATTTCATAAAGATGATTTCAGATACAGAATGTTGCTCGGAAGGGCAATGCCTTCTATTTACGATAGGCTTGGCACTGATTCAGAGCTGAGAAATTTTTTATTAAATTTTGATATAACAAAAGAGACTGATTTTATTAAATTGGAAGAAAATTATTATTAAGGCTTACTGTAAGTGAAATGCGGTTGAAAAGAAAGGATTGTTACTGTCGTTGATACACGATAGTATGGCTATGCAATATTGAGTACACGCCGTACGGAGAGCTGTGGGTAGAGAAAAAGACGGAAAAAGAGGAAGGACTGCGCTATCTGCCGTACAAGTTTACGGCGAAGGAGCAGGATGAGGAGACCGGGCTGTACTACTACGGAGCGAGGTATCTCGATGCGAAGTACAGTAGATGGATGTCGACGGATCCGGCGGTGAGTGATTACATACCGATGGCGCCGGTGGATGATGAGGCGAAAAAGCATAACGAGCAGCTGCCGGGTATGGGCGGTGTGTTCAACGTCGTAAACTTCCAGCTGTATCACTATGCGGGGAATAATCCCGTGAAGTATACGGATCCGGACGGAAGGGAAGATGGTGATTCAATAGAATTGTCTCAAAGAGATATAGATAAAATAAATACACTTCATCCAGAAATCAGGGATAGCGTTACAAAAATGTTACAAAATCTCAAAAAAGACGGTATCACAGTAGAGATTACTTTAGCTTATCGTTCTTATGAAGAGCAAGATGCATTGTATTCACAAGGACGAAATGAAAAAGGTGAAGTAACTGATGCGTCAAAAGTAGTTACCAATGCTAAGGGTGGGCAAAGTTATCATAATTTTGGACTTGCATTTGATTTGACTGTTTATGACAAAGATGGAAAAAAAGATTGGAATAAAGATTCTGATTCATGGAAAAAAGTCATAGCGGAAGGAAAAGAACAAGGTTTTGAAGCAGGTGCCGAATGGACAGATTTTCCAGACTTACCACACTTTCAAAATACATTTGGCTTTATGCCTGGAGCGTTGAGAGAGAAAAAAGAAAAAAATGAAACAACGGATGGTTTTGTAAATGTTAAATAAATCAAGAATATTCGTTTTATTAATATTACTCATTATATGTAATTTGTATTCAAATAGCCTTTCATCAAATAATTATAACGCTTATTCAAAATTTGAATATGATCTAGCTGATTATTTGCCGAATGTTAATGGGCGTGGGGAAGTCTTTATAAATGAATCAAATAAAAATGATTGTTGTGTTAAGATGTATTTTTATACTTCAATATATCAGATTCATTATTATATAAGTTTTACAGAACACAGTTTTAAAGGTTTTTCAGAGAAGATAACGTATAATGAACAATATACTATAAATAACTCAAAAAAAGAACACCTGGGAGATTTTGAAGGCGAAAAAAGTGAAATTTCAAAACAGTCGGAGCGAGTTCAAAAATATCTTAATCTTGCTTTGGAACTTATAGATGAATCTTTGAAGTAAAATTTAATGATTATTATTTTAAGGGAAATTTTTCTTATCTCCTGTAATTTGATGTATGTTATTGCC
>NZ_JAFEVM010000006.1:0-112405 GCF_016901105.1 Treponema sp. Marseille-Q4523
TTCTATTTGAGTAGAATATAGAAAACGTATAGGTATCTCATATCTGTATGATATGTATTCTGCTGCATCAGCTGTAGATGATTTAGCAAACGAAAAATAGAGGTAAAAAAATGTTTACTGCAAGATATGATGTTATAATGATTTTGGTAAGTATAATTATACTGCTTTACTCTGTATTTTATATTTCTCGAACGGGGAAGAAAGATTCTAAAATATGGAGTAAACGACTGAATATAATTTCCATTGCCGTGCTTATCGGATTTACAATTGACTTTATAATGAATTTTTTCAAACTGTGGTAGAATTATTTATAACTCGATCGTAAAAACAGCTGTGCATTTTTTGTATAGCTGTTTTTTACACCCCGCATCCAGCGTTTTCCACTCTAGCGAAAACCACGGATGTTAGTCCCACAAATAGGGATATGTATGAGTGCTTTAGGCAAAGCGCGCCCTCACAGTAATTTTGTCGAATTTTCTCCTAAAAAAACTCCGAAACCGAACATTTAGGGCGACTATTAGGGTATGAACTATCGCTGTATATTGATCGCTGCAGTCTTTGCGGCATTTTCGTCGGTACATCGATTATCCGCCGCCGAAAAATCGGGAGCCGAACAAGCGTCTCGCCTAAGCTCAGAGCCGAAGGCGAAACGAAAATCGGAAGCGCTTTTTAAGAGGCTCAATCTAAGCGCATCATCGTCCTTGTACTTCGATGACGCGGACTTTGCCCTGTCATCGGCGGACACGACCTGCGGCATACGCGCCCGATTTCGCGATGCAGACCTGCGGTTTTACGAAGCCGTGTCCGATATCGCGCTGCCGAATTTCGGCGAAGCCTCCGTTCGCCTGCCGCAATACGGGGCGGCGCTGTTTTTCGACCGTGTGTCGGGTGTTCCGCTGACGCTGAAAGCGGGTACCCTGTCCTTAAGCGGAAGTTTTTCGCGTCTCGCTGCTCCTGCCCCGTCCTTTTCCACATCCCCCTTTGTAAAATCGTTTCCGACAAAAACAGGGATCGCATCTTCTCTTCCGTCGTCGTCTACGGGCAACAAACCGCCCGCTTTTGCAGCCGACTGCCGGCTTCCGGATACGGCTCCGCGCTTTGCCGGGTCGGGCGCTTCTTTTTTTTACCGCGAAGACGGAACGCTTGCCGCATCGGCGGACATCAGGATTGCTTTGCCGCGCATGATGAGCGCTGCCGTTTCGATTACAGGGGCAAGTTTTTTTCTCAAAAACGATACGTCGTCGTGGTTTTCCGAAATCGCATTTTTCAAACCGGCGCGGTATTCCGCATTCGCACTCCAAGCGCTCTTTTCGGCGCCCAACTTTACATCGCTTTTTACAACAGGCTTATACGATCAGCCGTCGGGGAAACTGCGCTACACATACAGAAGCGAAAACGTGTTTACAGCAGGAGGATTTACGCTGCTCGCTTCGGCGTTCGCCTCCGACGGACGCGGTATCATCACGCCGAACGGCACGGTACTGCATACGCTCAGTCAATTCCGCATCTCCTCGCAATATACTCACCGCTTCCCTTCACCGCGCCTGCCGTCTCTCACAGTCGGAGCGGCGGGAACTGTCCGGCAAACATACGTGCCGTTCCGCGACGGCGAACGAACGAGCGTCAAATGCGGAGGCGGCGTTCAGTATTCGGACAAATATATCTCATCGCGCCTCGTCTTCGAAATCGGCGGCATCGATTTTTCAAGCGAACAAGGAGTCGACGCCGATACGGTACGCTATGCGATTTCAGAGAATTTTTTCCGGCGAAAAGGGAAACTCCGTTACGGAGCGCTGGCATCGTACACGTTTTCAAAAAAGGCAGCCGAGGAATCGTGCAAATTTTCGCTTATGCACTCGCAAAAAAACATTACAAGCTCAGGCAGTGCGGGTTTTTCCTTCAAGCAGAAAAACGGCGAATACGGAGGCGGAGCCGCCTCTCTCGGATTTTCGGTTTCTCATACGACAAAATTTATTAAATATGCGTTTCGCTTATCGGCTGTCGGAAAATATTGATAATTTTTGCCGAAAATTTCGGGATAATTTTTTCAATAATTTTTGCGGTATTGAATAAAGCTCTGTAATCGGTTATATTTATTCCTTACTGCAAGGTGGAATTTTTTTTATAAAGAGGTAATCAATATGGACTTTGATATTTCAAAAATACGAAATATCGGTATCAGCGCCCACATCGACTCAGGAAAAACGACTTTGTCGGAACGCATTCTGTTTTACTGTAACAGAATTCACCAGATTCACGAAGTTCACGGTAAAGACGGCGTCGGCGCGACAATGGACAGCATGGACTTGGAACGCGAGCGGGGCATTACGATTCAATCTGCGGCAACGCAAGTGCAATGGAAAGATTACACAATCAACCTGATCGACACTCCCGGACACGTCGACTTTACGATCGAAGTCGAACGGAGTTTACGCGTCCTCGACGGCGCCATCCTCGTTTTGTGTGCGGTCGCAGGCGTTCAGTCCCAGTCGATCACCGTCGATCGCCAGCTGAAGCGCTATCATGTACCCCGCATCGCATTCGTCAATAAATGCGACCGTCAGGGCGCTAATCCCATCCGCGTATGTAAACAGCTGCGCGATAAACTCGGACTCAACGCCCACATGATGGCGCTCCCGATCGGGCTTGAAGACAAACTCGAAGGCGTCATCGACCTCGTCGCGATGAAAGCGCTTTATTTTGAAGGTCCCGACGGTCAGGAAGTGCGCGTCGCAGAAATTCCCGCGCACATGGTCGATGAGGCAAAAAAATATCGCGCGGATTTGGTCGATGCGGTATCGATGTTCGACGATCAGCTCATGGAAGACGCCCTCGAAGGCAAAGAAACCGAAGAAGAGATCATCGCGGCCGTCCGTAAAGCGACGCTTGCGGAGCAATTCGTCGGCGTGTTCTGCGGTTCGGCTCACATGAACAAGGGCGTGCAGCTCGTGCTCGACGGCGTCACGCGCTATCTTCCCGACCCGACCGAGGTTCACAATTATGCGTTCGACCTCGACAACAACGAAGCGCAGGTCGAGCTCTTCAATGTCGCGGACAAGCCGACCGTCGCGATCGCATTCAAACTCGACGACGGACAATACGGTCAGCTCACCTACGTCCGCGTGTATCAGGGCACTATCCCGAAAGGATGCGAACTGTACAATACGCGCGCGCGCAAAAAGTTCAAAGTCGGGCGGCTCGTCCGCATGAATGCGGACAAGATGGAAGACATCAACGAAGCGACACCGGGCGATATCGTAGCGCTCTTCGGCATCGACTGCGCATCGGGCGATACGTTCTGCGGCGGCGGACTCAATTACTCCATGGCGTCGATGTACGTTCCGAATCCCGTCATCTCCGAATCGATCACGCCGAAAGAAAAAAAAGACGCCGCTCAGATGGCGAAAGCGCTCAACCGCTTTACGAAAGAAGATCCGACTTTCCAAACCTACGTCGATCCCGAATCGAACGAAACGATCATCAAAGGTATGGGCGAACTGCACCTCGCCGTCTACGTCGAACGCATGAAGCGCGAATACAAGTGCGAAGTCGTCGTCGGTCAGCCGCAAGTCGCTTACCGCGAATCGATCACACAGAGCGCTCCGTTCAACTATACGCACAAAAAGCAAACCGGCGGTTCCGGACAATACGGACGCGTTGCCGGTATCATGGAGCCGCTCGCGGACAAAGATTACGAATTCGTCGATGCGATCAAGGGAGGCGCCATCCCGAACGAATACATTCCGTCCTGCGATAAAGGCTTCCGCAAAGCGATGGAAAAAGGCACGCTCATCGGCTTCCCCATCGTCGGCGTAAAGATGACGATCAACGACGGTCAATACCACCCCGTCGACTCATCCGACATCGCGTTCCAACAGGCTGCGATCGGTGCGTTCCGCGAAGGCTACGAAAAAGCAAAACCCGTCATCCTCGAGCCGATCATGAAAGTGTCCATTTCGGGACCGACCGAATTCCAGGGCAATATGTTCGGCCTCATCAACCAACGGCGCGGTGTCATCATCGATACGACGGATGAAAACAATACCTCGACCGTAAACGCGGAAGTGCCGCTTTCGGAGATGTTCGGTTTTTCGACGATCCTCCGCTCTTCGACGCAGGGCAAAGCGGAGTTTACGATGGAATTCCTCAAATACGGACGTGTACCGAACGCCGTAGGCGAAGAACTGATGAAAAAATATCAGGAAGAGCGCAAAGCCGCGCAAAAATAACGAGATGTGATAAAAGCGGTGTCGCATTCCGGCATCGCTCTTTCGCAAGCTCCATACTTTCTGCAAAAGTTTTATAGGAGGCAGCTATGGATAAAAAAGATCTTATCAACTACAGCCCGGTGCGCAGCTTTGACAATATTGCCGACGGAGGACTGAAAGCGGGCGAGATCGGACTCGTCACCGCAAAAAAAGGCGTCGGCAAAACCGCGATCCTCGTGCAGTTCGGTCTTGACGCGCTGCTCAAAGACGAACAGCTCGTTCACGTTTCGTTCGATCAGCACTCTTCGAACGTCATTTCGTGGTACGACAGCATCTTTACGGAGATATCCAAGAAAAAAAATATAGCGGACAATCCCGAATTGAAAGACAGCATTATGCGCGACCGCATGATTTTGAATTTCAGCCAGGAAACCTTTTCGCTTACGAAAGTCATCAACACGCTGAAAGCGTTGAAAGCCGGCGGCATCGCCGTTTCCGCGCTCGTCATCGACGGTATGAACATGGATAAAGTGAGCAAAGAAGACATCGAAGCCGTTTCCGCCTTCGTCAAAGAAGAAAAAATGACCGCGTGGTTCAGCGACACAAAGGCAAGCACGGATTTGGAAGGCTCCTGCCGTCCGGAACTGCTTCCCTTTTTCGATGCGGTATGCCACCTTGCCGCTTCGCAAAACGGAGTTGCGCTCAGTGTATTGAAGCTCCGCGATAAAAGGGCCGTTGCGGGTACGGTAAACCTCGATCCGAAAACGCTGCTCATGTCGGCAAAGTAAGATTCGCTTTTTATTCCGAATTATCCGATCGGAAAACGCGGCTGGAATCGCTCTATGCCGCAGGCTTGTCGATCGGATATTTTTTTGCATACACGGAATTCCGGCAACACACAGCATACACTGCACACACCGTATTGACAAATGCCCGCCAAATGCGTATAGTGACGGAACAGTATATTCCCCGATTGTGTAATGGTAGCACCGCAGATTCTGGTTCTGCTTGTGGGGGTTCGAATCCTCCTTGGGGAACGCAAAAGACTTTTCAAAAATTTCGATTTTTGAAAAGTTTCCTTGATTTATTATGCGATGTTTGAAATTAAGTCATTAACAATACAAAGACTTAATTTCAAACTCGACAGGCTGTCGAAAAAGTAACCGACTTTTGAGACAGCCCTTTTTGTCAGTACCGGGTCCCTTCGTCTATCGGTTAGGACGAAAGATTCTCAATCTTTAAAGACGAGTTCGACTCTCGTAGGGACCGAAGCTTTGCGTTTTTTTTTCGAAAATTCGCGGATATACGTGTGCGCTCTTATGCACTAATTATACAGTTCCTAAATCTGAAAATTTACTCGCTGCATAATTCTAAGGAAAAAATGTCGAAATAACGGAGGGTAGAAAATGTCAAAATCATTTTACTCATGGTTGTTGCAGTTTAAAAACGACAGTACGCCTGTAGGAGATATTGCACGAGATGCAATGTTTGATGCAGGTTTTCCTCGACATTCCGTTTCTCATAATCATTTAAGAGATTATCTTGAAAATATGGGGGCATGTGACAGTGCTATGGGGATTTTTGAAGAAGCTTTTATCCGCTATGAGAAAGATGCAAAACAAAACTCATAAAAAATACAGCTATGCAAGATACATTAAAACCTCTTTAAAGACAGATTTGTTTACAGATCTTCGGACGGTATTTGTAATTTTGCGGTTTTCGATGAAAACATCGGCGGCGTCTATCATATAACCGTTGATCGGTTTCGCTTCTTTTCGTTTTCTTTGCTCATTCGACATTCTGCGATCCGGAGGACAGCCTTTGCGACGGTAACGGCAAAATCGTTTATCTCGATATCGTGGATTTCTTTTTTCGAGACGAGAAAAATGCCTGTTTATTTCCCCCTGGTCGCTCATCGTTCGGCTGGTGCATACCACATATCAGACCTCGTTTTATTATACGCATCTCCTTCGTTTCTTTAATCGGACAATCATATTGCAAGATTGCACGGGAAACTTCGCGCTTCGCGCTCGTTGCAAGATTGCACGGGGAACTTCATGCTTCGCGTTCGTTTCAAGCTGCGCAAGGAACTTCGTGTTCTGTGCCGTTTGCAAGCGGCACGGCCGAAAAGCGCTCCTCAATTCCGCGTAAATTTGCTTTTTAAACCGATTATTACTGTGGAGGGAATGCCGAGTTCGGCATCCTCCCGGTACGAAAAAAAAGGGGAAACTATGCGAATCGAAAAAGAAATCTATAGCGACGGCGAAGCAGGCTTGGACGACGACGCGCTCAGTGCGGCAAAACGCGCTTTCGGCATAAGCTATCTCTATCCGTGGCAGCGCCTCGTCATCGCGAACATTATTGACGCGTACCGTAGCAGGAGTGCGGTAAATGCAGCGAAAGCGGATGTTTCGGATGTGAGCATCGAAGACGCGGCCGAATACGGCAAGCAGATAGTTCTCCTTCCGACGGGAGCCGGAAAATCCTTGTGCTTTCTCGTTCCCGCCCTGCTTTTGGACGGGCCGACGCTCATCATCTATCCTCTCCTTGCGCTCATGGCCGATCAAAGGCGGCGCATGGAAGAAGGGAATATCGGCAATGTCACGCTTCGCGGCAACCAAAGCGCCGAAGAGCGGGCGGAAAATTTCAATAAAATAAAAGCGGGTGCGAAAATCATTTTGGCGAATCCCGAAGTACTGCAAAATGAGGCACTGGTCGCCCGCCTTTCCGAATGCGCAATCGCACACGTCGCGATCGACGAAGCGCACTGCGTTTCCGAATGGGGCGACAGTTTTCGCCCTTCGTATTTGACGCTCGGGAATATCATCAAAAAACTCGGCTCTCCCCTCGTCACCGCTTTTACCGCGACGGCTTCTCCCCAAGTGCTTTCCCGCATAGCGGAAGTGCTTTTCGACGGAAGCGCGCGCATCGTGCGATCGGAAAGCGATCGGCCGAATATCCGCTACCGCGTCGAATACAGCTGCTGCAAAAAATACACGGCGCTCATGCTTGCACACACCGAACAAAGACCGATGATAATTTTTTGCCCTACGCGAGTCCGCGCCGAAGACATTGCACGTGATCTTACGATCTGTTACGGAAAAGGAGCGGCGCGTTTTTATCACGCGGGCTTGGAAAAATCGGAAAAAGATGAAATCGAAAAATGGTTTTACGATAAAACCGATGCCGTCCTCTGCGCGACCTGTGCCTACGGTATGGGTGTCGATAAAAAAGACATACGCACGATCGTTCACATCGACGCGCCGAACACGGCCGAACAATATATTCAGGAAGCGGGACGGAGCGGACGCGACGGAAAAGACGCAAACGCGATTTTGCTGTGGAGTCCCTCGGACACTGCCCGCTTTTCACGCTTTCCGAAAGGGAGCCGCGAATATGCGATGAAAGAATTCGCCGAAACGAAAAACTGCCGCAGGCAAGTGCTCCTCGACGCACTCGGCGCGGAGAAGGCGGTGTGCAGCGGCTGTGACATCTGCGATGCCGAAAAGAAAGCCGAAGCGAAAGAGAGAGATTTCCGAGCGATGCCGTCGTATAAAAAAATACGTTGCCTTGTACAGGATCGGTTTTTTCGGGCGGAGCGCGACGAAGAGTTTGCATTACGTTTTATAGCAAATCATCGGAACGCATACACGAAAATCGAACTTGAAGGAATGCTGCTGCCTCTTTTAAACGAACGCTCTCAAAAAATCTGCGGCCTCAATACGTGGGAACACGATACCGTTTCCGAACTCATCTTTCAGCTTGAAAAAAGCGGACGCATTTGCATAAAAACTTTTCCGTGGAAAGGGAAAGTCGGCATCCCGCGCGGCGGAAAATCATAAAAATATGGAAAAAAAAGTTTCTAATCGATATAATAGAAACAAAGCGAATATGAGCCTCGAGCTTTTAGAACGGGCTTTCGTCAGCATAATACGCGTTCCCGGAAAGAGTGAAGAGATAAAGTATGTTTAAGAAAAAAAATTTATTGTTTATTTTTTTAATTTTCGAACTGTTTTTGTATGCTGAAGATTTTTATTCGTGCGGAGGGTTATCTCATATGCCGCGTCGAGCCGACTGCAACCACCTTATGAGAACAACATATCCCGACGCTCGCGTCGGGGTTGTTGATTATGTTGCTGAAAAAGACGTTTCCGTATTTTTTCGAGATGAAGATTTACAGCTATCGTTAAATAATAAAAAAATAATAAGAAAAGGTACGGCAGTGAATTTGGATTGCGAAAGCAGCAGAATTCGATTGACCGATAAAAACAAGCAAAACAAATTACTTTCTCTTGTTTATGACAGTAATACATACAAAGGATTTATTTCAATAAAAAATCTCAAGATAAAAGATTGCAACGAGGTTCTCCCCGAATCAATAATTTCAGTAGAAGAAATCGGTATATCTAAAAAATATGTACCTTCATATTTTCTTGAAGTATTAAAAAATAAAGATACTTCAAGAATAAAAAAATATGATTACAAATATGCATTGGAAAATCAAAATCCCGATATACAAAGAGAAACCGAAGAATATATAGCACGGGCTTTACAGGAAGATCGGTTTTATGTTGTTATCAGCAATGTGGGACTGAGATTCCATAATGACAATTCTTTTTTGTTCAATAAAATTGAAAAAATATCCGATACCGTATATCGTTGTACGGGATACGGAGTACCTTCATTCGGCAGAGATTTGATAGACGAAACCGACTGGGACTCATATTTTTCATATGATCAAATAGATTCAAACGAATATGAATCGCTGATTTTGAAAATTGACGGCGATTTTATACACATTTACAGCGAAACTCAAAAAAGAGATTTAATTACCTATGTAAAACTATCCGACGATGCAGAGGTTCAGCTTATAAATCTGTTTAATCATAAAGATTGCAATACCGAAAATCTGAATTGGCCGCGTAATTCTCTTCCCACGCCGCCTGCAATGTATTACAATACCCCATCATGGAAAATTCAAAACGAAGCGTTACCTGCGGAGAACTGCGCAAAAGCGATGTCGGTAAAACCGTCGTCTTAAACGGCTGGGTGCACCGCACTCGCGATTTGGGCGGTATTTTTTTTATCAGTTTGCGCGACCGCTACGGCATAACGCAAGTGCTCGTCGGACCCGACGCGGCACAAAGCGTCAAAAAAACTGCGGCTTCGCTCAAAAGCGAATACTGCATTGCAGTACACGGCACCGTTTCCGCGCGGGGCGATAAAGACGTTAACGCCGATATGCCGACGGGTGAAATCGAAGTCGCGGCCTGCGATATCGAAATTTTTACGGTATCCGATCCGCTGCCCTTTGCGATCGACGAAGTGCGCCAAAAAGATGGAAGCGTCGTATTGCCGAATGAAGATCTCCGTTTAAAATACCGCTATCTCGATCTGCGCCGCGCTCCGATGCAGCATCATATCATATTGCGCTCTCAAGTGACCTTCGCTGTCCGCGAATACCTCACGCAGCAGGGCTTTCTCGAAATAGAAACGCCGACTTTTATTAAATCGACGCCGGAAGGTGCGCGCGATTATCTCGTGCCTTCGCGCGTGCATGCGGGGAAATTTTATTCGCTGCCGCAAAGCCCGCAGCTCTACAAACAGCTTTTGATGGTTTCGGGTTTCGATAAATATTTTCAGATCGCCCGATGCTATCGCGACGAAGATGCGCGCGGCGATCGGCAGCCTGAGTTTACGCAGATCGATATGGAGATGAGCTTTACAGACCGCGAAGAAGTGCTCGGCGTGACCGAAGGCATGATGGGCTATGTTTTCAAAAAGACGATGAACTTCGATTTGCCTCTGCGCTTCGACCGGCTTTCGTGGGAGGACGCGTTCGATTTGTACGGTTCGGATAAACCCGATCTCCGCTTCGGTTTGAAAATGCAGGACGCGGCTTTTATGGCAGAGCTCTCGGACTTCAACGCGTTCAAAGCGGGAGCTGCAAACTCAGGGCGCGATATCGAACGGCACAAACGCTCGGCGATAAAAGCGCTCGTCGTCAAAAACGTCGCCGACAAGTACAGCCGGAAAATGATCGAAGCGCTCGAAGCGGTTGCAAAGACGTATAAAGCGAAGGGGCTCGCGTGGATGAAAGTCGACGGTTCGGGTGCGTTCGAAGGCGGCATCTCTAAATTCTACGCGGGCAAAGAAAAAGAGATTTCCGAAAAGCTCGGCGCCGAAAAAAACGATTTGCTTTTGTTTGTGAGCGACGAAAGATGGCAGATCGCATGCGTCGCCCTCGGTGCCGTGCGCAAGCAGCTCGGTAAAGAGCTCGGCCTCTATGATCCCCGTGATCGGTTTCACTTTGTGTGGATCATCGATTTTCCGTATTTTGCGTGGAACGAAGACGAGAGCAAGTGGGAAACGGAACACCACATGTTTACGCTTCCGCAAAAAAAATATTGGGACACGCTCGAGAGCGAGCCGGGTGCCGTCAAAGGCGATCTCTACGATTTGGTGCTCAACGGCTACGAGCTTGCATCCGGTTCCATGCGTATCAACGATCCCGAACTGCAAAAACGCATTTTTAAAATCGTCGGCTACAGCGAAGAGCGCGCGCAAAAAGCGTTCGGTTTTCTCGTGCGCGCATTTCAATTCGGCGCTCCTCCGCACGGCGGCATCGCACCGGGTCTCGACCGCCTTATCATGCTCATGGAAGGGGAGGAGAGCATTCACGAAGTGATCGCCTTTCCGAAAAATAATTTGGCCGCTTCTCCGATGGACGAAAGCCCGAGCGAAGTGGAGCAGATACAGCTCGATGAACTGCACATCGCGGTGACCGAAAAGGAAGATGCAAAAGACGTATGAAAAACGTTTTCGATTTTAATAAGACAGGGGAAAATCGTGCTTTAATAAAACACCGTTTCGGAGTGCCTTTGTTCAGACAATGTTTTCAAAGAGCGATGTTCGCCTTATTAATTATTATTTTTTCGATTTGTTTACCTTCCTGTGTTCGTACTGCGGATCCGCGTACCGAAGCTCTTATGGGAACGGTATGCACGGTGAACGCGTACGACGACGGCACAAAATCGTTGTACGACGAACTCTTTGCGCGGCTGCATGAAATCGACGAGACCTTCAGCGTCACTATCGACTCGTCGGAAATCTCGGCGATAAATAAAGCTGCCGGTGAACGAAGCGTTTCCGTTTCTTCCGATACGGCCTACGTCGTTAGATCTGCTCTCGCCTTTGCGGAACTCACCGGCGGCGCCTTCGATCCGACCGTCGGCCCGCTCGTAAAGATTTGGGGTATCAATACCGATCACGCGCGTGTGCCCGCACAGAG
Source organism: Treponema sp. Marseille-Q4523 (assembly GCF_016901105.1). Classification (NCBI taxonomy): domain Bacteria; kingdom Pseudomonadati; phylum Spirochaetota; class Spirochaetia; order Treponematales; family Treponemataceae; genus Treponema; species Treponema sp. Marseille-Q4523. Next base: position 11,500 of record NZ_JAFEVM010000006.1, read on the forward strand.
CGAAATCGATGCGGTGCTGCCTTTGATAAACTGGCGCGATGTTTCCGTAGCGGACGACAATACCGTCATGCTCAAACGGCGCGGTATGGCGCTCGATTTGGGCGGCATCGTCAAAGGCTACGCTGCAGACGAATTGACGAAAATTTTGGGCGCGCGAAAAGTACGCCGCGCCATCGTCGATTTGGGCGGCAACATCTTCGTGTACGGCAAAAAAAAGGACGGCTCTCCGTGGCGTGTCGGCATTAAAGATCCGAAAGATCCGGAAGGCGTACCCGCGATCGTTTTGAATGTGGCAAATTCGACGATCGTGACAAGCGGCGTCTACGAGCGTTTTTTTACAGAAAACGGCGTACGCTATCATCACATACTCGATGCAAAAACGGGATACCCCGCCTCAAGCGGTTTGCTTTCTTCGACGATCGTATGCGAATCGAGCATGGCGGCGGACGCGCTTTCGACGAGCGTATTCGTGCTCGGCAAAGAAAGCGGTATGGAACTGCTTCGCCGGATGCAGTCGTCGGCCGGTACGCCTCTTGCCGAGATTCCGGGGCTTCACGCACAAGTGCTCGGCATATTTATCGAAGAGGATGGAAGCATAAGCGCATCGAAAGCGCTTGAAGGTTCGCTCGAAGCGCCTGCCGTAACGTTCGAATAGCGCTTGCCTTGCAGTGCCGTTATGCGTATGCGAAGCGGTCGGTTTATTAAAATTGCCATACGCCGTTCGAGCGACGGCTTGTTAAAACCGAACTGCAGCGTTTGAGCGGCAACGTCTTTTTGCGGGCGTCAGCCTTTCCAATAAGCTTCGGCTCTCGCGATGATTTTTGCAAGCGCCGAATCGTCTGCGGGAAGAGCAAAGAGACTTCCCGCGCCGCTTTCGGGATTTTGCCGAAGCGTTTCTTTTTTTTCGACGATGTACGCACTCAATTCCGCGCTCAGTTCACGCGCAAAAAAGAGGGCGCGTTCTTTGAGCGTATCGAGTACGGCATCGCCTGCCGCTCCGCGCTCATCCTTTGCAGGGCGTTCATTTTTTTTCGTTGCATCCGCGGTCTGCACGCCGTCCGCCTGCCGCATATCTTCCGTACGATTTGTATTCCCTGCGCTTCCCGCATCGAGCGCGCGCGTTTGTTCCGTTTCACTTTCCGTGCCCGGCAGTTTTCCTTCGGCTGCAAAGCGCGCGATAAAAGATGCCGTATCCTCCGCAATCTTTTGCGTTTCCCGTTCGGCCGCCCGATAAGCCTCGGACGAAAAGAATTTGCTCGAATGGATAAACGCATACATTTGAAAGAGCGGTTCGATTTCGTATGAACGGAAATACTGTTTGACGATTTTTGCAAGCGCATCGGAAAACGAAAGCGGAGCGAGAGAATCCGCGCTTTCGGGAATAAAGCGGACGCCGCTCATATAGTCGGCGCAAAAATCGATCGCCGCTTCACAGATCGCATCTCTGCTTGAAAAGTGATTGTAGAGAGAGGCTTTGTTTACACCGAGGAGAGAGGCGATGTCGGCGAGGGAGACGGCGCCCGCGCTTTTTTCGAACGCACACGTGAGAAAGGCTTGTATTATTTTATCGCGGTCTATCCGTTTTTTTGCCATGCCGTCATTATATCGAAATGCGCCGCACTTGTAACGGGTGCGGCGATGCGGTGTCAGTGAGGCGGACGGTGTACGCGATTGCCCCTCTTGTTCCGACGTATCGAAAAATCCGGAATTGATGAGACGTATCGAAAAAATAATTGACATTTTATATGCCAAATTTTATACTTTTACAGGCGGACAAAACTGCGTGCGCAGACTTTTGTCCCTTTTTATTTTTGCAACAGGAGGAAGAATAGTATGAAAAGAATTATGTTTGCGCTTTTTGCCGTGCCTGCTTTATTCTGCTTTATTTCGTGCTCGAAAAAAGCGCAGGTGAACATCACTTCGGCGGAAGATTTGAACGGCAAAATACTCGGGTGTCAGGCGGGAACGACGGGTGAAATTTATATTCAAGACGAAGTAAAGGGCGCAACGCTGAAATCGTTTAAGACGGGTATGGACGCGGCTCTCGATTTGAAAAACGGCGCGATCGATGCGATCGTTCTCGACGAACTGCCTGCAAAAGAGATCGTAAAACGCAACCGCGACTTAAAGGTGCTCGATATCCGCTTTGCAACCGAAGAATACGCGATCGCCGTAAAAAAAGGAAATACCGCTTTGCTCGCTTCGATCAATAAAACGATTTCCGCGATGAAAACGGACGGGACTTATGAAAAACTCGTAAAGGCGTTTATGCCTGCCGACGGCGCCATCGTCGTTCCCGAAGCGATTGTGTCGAACGGAAGTGAAATTATTAAAATGGGAACGAACGCCGCCTTTCCCCCATTCGAGTATATCGAAGGTACGGATCCTGTCGGCTTCGACGTGACGATGAGCCAGATGATCGCGCGCGACTTGGGGAAAAAGCTGCAAGTCGTCGATATGGCGTTCGACGGACTGATCGCGGCTCTTCAATCGGACGCGATCGATTTTATTGCGGCGGGTATGACTGCAACCGACGAGCGCAGAAAAAACGTCGATTTTTCCGAGCCGTATTATTCGTCGAATCAGGTCATCATCGTTCGAAAATAATTGATAGATCGAATATCGAGTTTGGAAAGTATTAGCTAATAGCGCTGTGTTTACGGCGAGAACCCGCCCGCTTAGCCGCGGTCGAGCTTTTTAAGTTAGGCTTCCGTAAGCCTAACGCTCGAAACGGCACGCGGCCGGAACCTCGCCGTAAACATAAGTTTATTTGTTTTCCAAACTCGCCATTCAATTGTTGCGCGAAACGGTTGGAAAAGGACTGTCTTAAAAATTACTTATTTTTTCGACAGTCCTGCGAGTTTTAGAAAACTCGAAATTGACCCTAATATTGACTGCAACGTTTTGAGCCGGATATCGCATTCGGCTCGAATCGATTTACGAGGAGCGGATTGTGTTTCAAATGTTTTATGACACGATGATTTCGCATATGCGCTGGAAGCTCATATTTTACGGGCTCGGTACGACACTGCTCATTGCGATCTGTGCCGTCCTCATCGGTTCGGTGCTCGGCTGCACCTTCGCTCTTTTTAAGATTTCAAAAAATAAAGTGCTACAAAAGATTTCGCAGATCTACACGACGGTTATACGCGGCATACCGATGGCGACGCAGCTGATGATTTTTTATTTTGTGATCTTTTCGCCGATCGGCATAAGCAATGCGGTGCTCGTCGCGATCATTGCCTTCGGCATCAATTCCGGCGCCTACTGTACGGAAATTTTCCGCGCAGGCATTCAAGGGGTCGATGCGGGACAGACGGAAGCGGGCCGCTCGCTCGGTCTTTCGTGGCGGCAGACGCTTGTTAAAATCGTTATGCCGCAGGCGTTCCGCGTCATCATTCCGACGTATACGAGCGAGTTTATCGCACTCATCAAAGAAACGTCGGTTGCAAGTTTTATCGCCGTAGTCGATCTGCAAAAAGCCTGCGACAATATCCGCAACGCCACGTACAACGCATGGCTTCCGCTTTTGTCGTGTGCGGCGGTCTATCTCTGTCTCACGGTCGGCTTGACAAAACTGTTTTCGATTTTTGAGAAAAGGATGGCGCGCAGTGATCGAAGTTAAAAATTTAATAAAAAGATTCGGAGGAGACGCAGTTATCAACGATATCTCCGAAACGATCGTTAAAGGCGAAAAGATCGTCATCATCGGACCTTCGGGTGCGGGCAAGAGTACCTTTTTGCGCTGCCTCAATCTGCTCGAACGTCCGGACGGCGGCCGGATTTTTTTTAACGGCGTCGATATAACCGCCGAAAAGACGAACGTCGACGAACTTCGCGCAAAGATGGGTATGGTCTTTCAGCACTTCAATCTTTTTCCGCACTTGACCGTTTTACAGAACATCACGCTCGCGCCCGTCACGCTCAAGCGCCGGACGAAAAGTGAGGCCGAAGCGAATGCGATGAAACTCCTCGCAAGAATCGGTCTTGCCGATAAAGCTTCGACTTATCCGTCGAAATTGTCCGGCGGGCAAAAGCAGCGCATTGCGATCGTGCGCTCACTCGCGATGAACCCCGACGTGATGCTCTTTGACGAACCGACGAGCGCGCTCGATCCCGAAATGGTCGGCGAAGTGCTCAACCTCATGAAAGGGCTTGCCGAAGAGGGCATGACGATGGTCGTCGTTTCGCACGAAATGGGATTTGCGCGGGAAGTCGCCACGCGCGTGCTCTTTATGGACGGAGGAGTCATCGCGGAATCGGGAACGCCGGATGATATTTTCAACCGGCCGAAGTGCGAACGGCTGCAGCAGTTTCTAAAATCGGTTTTATAAAAATTATTAATCCTATGCCTGAGACGGGTTTGTTGTTTTCGCCGAAGGATTTGCGGCGTCTCATTTTGCCGCTCATCGTCGAGCAGCTCCTTTCGATATTTCTCGGTATGGCCGATATCGTTATGGTGTCGACACTCGGCGAAGAAGCGGTGTCGGGCGTCTCTCTCGTCGATTCCCTGAACGTATTGCTCGTCCAGCTCTTTGCAGCCCTCGGTACGGGAGGCGCCGTCGTTGCCTCACAATACATCGGGCACGGCGCTCACGATATGGCGTCGAAAACCGCAAAGCAGCTTCTTTATACGATCGTCGCCGCCTCTCTTACCGTTTTGGCGCTCTGTCTCGGGTTTAACCGCCGGCTCCTTTCGTTTTTGTTCGGCAGTATCGACGACGGCGTTATGAGCGCTTCCCGCACGTATTTTTTTATTACGATTTTTGCGCTCCCTTCGATCGGTTTGTACAACGCGTGTGCGGCGCTGTTCCGCGCTCAGGGTAATTCCCGCGTGTCGATGCTCATCTCGCTTTTGATCAATGTTTTGAATATCGGCGGCAATGCGATCCTCCTCTACGGCTTTCGATGCGGTGTCGAAGGAGTGGCGTTTCCGACGCTCGTGTCGCGCACGGCGGCGGCCGTCGTTTTGCTTGCACTTTTGTACAAAGGCGGTGAATACAACGGACATCCTGCCGTTTCGATACGCGGCATATTCCGTTTCGAATTCGACGGAGGGATCGTCAAACGCATCCTCTCGATCGGAGTGCCGAACGGACTTGAAAACAGCATGTTTCAAATCGGAAAGATACTCGTGCTTTCGCTCATCGCGACGTACGGTACGACGGCGATCGCAGCAAACGCCGCGGCGAATACGCTTGCTTCGTTCGAAACGCTACCCGGTTCGGCGATGAGTCTTGCCATGCTCACGGTCGTCGGCCAGTGCATCGGTGCGGGAAAAACGGAGCAGGCCGAATACTATACGAAAAAACTGCTCGCGCTCGCATTCGTTTCGATGGCCGTGTTGAATGTGCCGTTCCTTTTGTGTTCGCGCTCGATCTTGAGCCTGTATGCGCTTTCAACCGAAACGACACGCCTTGCGTGGTATATGACGCTCTTGCACGGTGTATGCGCCATGCTCATTTGGCCCGTGTCGTTTACGTTTCCGAACTCGCTCCGCGCTGCGGGAGACGCCGTATTTACGATGATCGTTTCGATGATTTCGATGTGGGCAGTGCGTATCGGTATGAGCTATGTGCTCAAGCGGACGGATATTTTCGGCCTTATGTCGAGATTCTGCTGGCCCCCCTCGTTCGGCGCGCTCGGAGTTTGGTTTGCGATGATACTCGATTGGATCGTGCGCTCATCGTGCTTTGTGTACCGCTTCCGAAGCGGCGAATGGAAAAGAAAGCGCGTCATATAGAAAACCGCCGCAGTGCGCGGCGGTCGAAATTATTTATTAATTAAAAAATTGCGTCGGGCAATTTTATCTCACAGCTGAAATCGTAACTTTTTGTACGCCTTCCGAATACGGCGCGACAGCGTAGGGTTCGAAATAAACGGTGAGCGTTTTGCCGTCGTATGTGAACGTCTGATAATTGCCGGCTTCCGGTATGGTGCCTTCGGCTATCCAGTCCGTGCGCGCTTTTTGCGCTTCCGCTCCGTTTCCTCCGTAGTTTAAGCGCTTCATAAAATAATCTTTGCACTGCGTTGCGATATCTTTGACCGATAAGCCGGACGCTTCCGTGATCGACACTTCTTTTTTCAGCGCTTTGTCGTAGGTGATCGAGTCGAGCAGCGTTTCTCCGTGCGCGCCTCCTTCATAGCGGTACGCCGTAAAGAGCATCGAAATATAGTTGTCGCTTACGATGATCGAATCGCACACGGCTTTGTATTCGAACGGCGGAATTTTTTCGGCAGAAGCGTTCTTTGCGCTTTCGATTTCGCGCCGTGTCTTTTGCGCGGAGGATTTGAAATCGTCGTACGCGCCGAGCGTGCGCGATTTGATAAGAGAATTGAGATCGTCGAAGCCCGCGAACTGCGGATAGGCGATTTCCGCTTCGAAGGCGGCGTTTTTTTCGGAGACCGTCGTCATTTTGTAAGATGCCGCTCCCTTTTGAGATGCGGTTTGACATGCTGCGAATACGAGAGATGCAAGCACTGCAGAATACACGATGTGTTTTGTTTTCATAAAAACCCCTGTAAAAACTTTTGGCAAACGGCGGCGATTGTATTAAAACGGATACACATTTGTGCTTGCCGTTTCGGATTTGTCGCCTATTCACATAAATGAAAAAAAATATTACTATCAATAGTTACAAGAAGATTATGGGGAGTCTGCATGATTTACAGTGTTTTAATCGAAGGCTTGATATACGGCATTATGGTGCTCGGTGTCTTCGTGTCTTTCCGAGTTATCAATTTTTGCGATATGACGGTCGACGGAGCCTTTCCGCTCGGCGGCTGCATCCTTGCCGCGTGTTTGCTGCACGGCTTCCCGCCCGTCTTTGCGCTTTCGCTCGCATTTTTCGGCGGCGCTTTTGCAGGACTCGTCACGACGCTCATCTATACGCGCTTTCGCATACCCGATCTGCTCGCCGGCATCCTCGTCATGACGATGCTTTATTCGATCAATCTCCGTATCATGTCGAACCGTGCGAACATATCGTTTTTGCGCATCGAAACGATTTTTTCAAAGAGCGCCGCTTGGACGGAGCGCGTCTTTCCCACACTTCCTCCTGAAGCGGGCATCCTTTTGTTTTTAATAATTTTCGTCGCCGTCTTAAAAGGACTCCTCGATCTCTTTTTTCACACCGACATGGGCTTGACGATGGGCGCGCTCGGAGCGAACGAACAGATGGTCGTTTCGCAGGGCGTCGATCCGAAAATACTCCGCGGCATCGGCGTGTCTTTCGGCGACGGACTTGCAGCCCTTTCGGGTGCCTTTGCCGCAATGTACAACGGCTTTGCGGATGTGGGAAGCGGTACGGGCGTCATTGTCGGAGGGCTTGCCTCCCTCATGCTCGGAGAGTTTATCATCCGTTCGAATAAGATTTCCATGCAGACGCTCCGCGTTTTGCTCGGATCGATTTTATACCGCGCACTCATGTTCGCAGGCAGAAGCTACGGCTACCGAATCGGCTTGACGAGCAACGATCTGAAACTCGTTACCGGTTTGCTTATCATCCTGTGCCTCGTCATATCCAATTTGAAAGGTAAAGCGAATTTTAAATCGCATCTTTTACGGCCGGCGAAAGCGGGAGGCGAAGCATGATTGAATTGAAAAATATCGCGATAACGTTCAATCCCGGCACAGCAGACGAAAACGCGGCGTTGAAAAATATTGATTTGACGATCAATAAGGGCGACTTTATCACGGTGATCGGATCGAACGGAGCGGGAAAGTCGACGCTGTACAATGTCATCGCCGGTACGCTTTCTCCGACTGCCGGAACGATTTCGCTTTCGATGAACGGCTCCATACGCGATATCACGAAAGACGAAGAATACAAACGGGCACTGTACATAGGGCGCATCTTTCAAAATCCTCTGCTCGGCACTGCGGGGAAAATGTCGCTTGAAGACAATATGATGATATGCAGCAAAAAAGGCTGGAAAGGTTTGAAGATCGGCTTGAATGCCCGCACGCGCTCATATTTCCGAAGCGAACTCAAACAGCTGAACATGGGACTTGAAGAGCGTCTCTCCGACAATGTCGAACAGTTTTCAGGCGGACAGCGTCAAGCGTTGACGCTGCTCATGGCGGTCATGTCGCGTCCGGCTCTTCTTTTGCTCGACGAACATACTGCCGCCCTCGATCCTTCGAACGCCGCCCTCGTTATGAATTTGACAAAGCGCTTTGCGGAATCCTATGATCTCACCGTGATGATGGTGACGCACAATATGCAGCACGCGCTCGACTACGGCAATCGTCTTATCATGATGGACAAAGGCGAAATTATTTTCGACATAGCCGGAGACGAAAAAAAGAATTTGACGATGAACGATATCGTACAGCGCTTCCGCTCCATAAAGAAGACGGCGCTTACGAGCGACCGCATGATATTGCAGTAAATCGCACAGTATTTATTTGCGAAAAAAAATCCGTCCGAAGCGTCGCATCGCCGCCCGACGGACTGATTTTTGCAGGGGCAAAGGAAGGTTTAAACTGAACGGCGCTATTTCAGACGTGCAATTTAAATCTTTCCGTTTTTTTACAACGGTAAAATTATCGCGCGAGCGGATGTATCGTCGATTTTCGCATCTCCGGCATCGCTCTTGACGCGCCGACTTCTCTCGTGATATGCTCATAAAACTGGCATTTTTGTCAAATTTTAATAAAATGAAGGGGCTATACAATGTCTTTTATTCCTTTTTTAATGGGCGCAGCCGAAGGCGGAGCGGCCGGCGGTGCGTCGACAACCGGCGGTTTTATGTCATCGATCGTGATGATGGTGCTGCTCGTCGTTATTTTCTATTTTTTCCTTATCCGCCCGCAGAGCAAAAAACAAAAAGAAACGCAAAAAATGCTCGACGCGCTGAAAAAAGGCGATAAAGTCGTTACGATAGGCGGCATTCACGGCGTCGTTTCTTCGGTTGACGAAAAAAACGTCATCGTAAAAGTGGACGATGCGACAAAGATCAAATTTACGCGGAGCGCTGTCGCTGCAATCGAAAATCCCGAAGCTCCTGCAAAAGACGCGAAAAAATCTTCCGACGCCGATGCGGAAAAACCTTCAGAGGAAAAGAAATAAAACGGAGCTGTCAGCATGAATAAACGTACTCGTTTTGTAATCCTGCTTGCGGTGCTTGCCGTTTGTTTCGCTTTTTTGTGGCCGTCGATCAGCTGGTACTACGGCACGCCGAAAGAGATGAAAGCGCTCGCACTCGGTTCGCTGCAGAGCATTAAAGATTACGCGACCGTAAAAGCGTCCGACGACGTAAAGGCGTTTACGGATGCGGCGCGAAAAGATTCGAACGCTCAGCTCGACGAATCCTACGGCTGGATAAAAAAGATCGTCGCGCGGAACTATAAAAATATGGGTGCGAAAGTGCCGTCGCCTTTGACGAAAAGCGCGGTGCTCAACGCATTTTCAAGCGAGCAGGAATTCCGCGAAGCGGTGCAGGCCCGTTACCGCGACGCCATTTTAAAAGCGAAAAAACAATATCAAAATTCGGTAAAGCTCGGACTCGATCTGTCAGGCGGTATGAACATCATCGTCAAAGCCGATCTGGATGCCGCCGTAAAAAATCAGGAAGGAGCCGATACGGCCGAATCGAGCGCGACGCTCAAAGCAAACGCGATGCAGCAGGCGATCGACTCGCTTTCGAGCAGGATCGACCGCTTCGGCCTCACGTCTCCGGTGATCCGTCAGCAGGGTGAAGACCGCATCTATATCGAAATCCCGGGAGCTGCGGAAGCGGATGCCGTCAATACGATCATCATGGGAAAGGGCATTTTGAATTTCCGTCTCGTCGACGATGCGGCAACTCAGGCGTTTAATAATTATTATCTGCAAAATCCCGGAAACGTCTTCGCTTCGGACGGTACGCTGCTTGACGCTTCCGTCATTCCCGCCGACTGTGAAGTGCTCGGTCTTTATCAAAACGACGACTACGGTCTTGAAGACCGGATCGGCTGGCTTGCCGTAAAAAAAGAAATCGCGCTCGACGGCAGGCATATCAAATCTGCGGAAGTCGGTTCGAGCAATTTGACGAACCGCCCCGAAGTCGATTTCGTACTTGACGGCGACGGTGCCGTGATTTTCGGCGAGTTTACATCGGCTCACGTCGGCGAGCGGCTCGCCATCGTAAACGACAACAGGATCCGCTCGGCGGCGACGATCAACGACGCGATCACCGGCGGCCGCGTTGCGATAACGGGTTTCAATCTCGAAGAAGCTCAGACGCTGCAAAAAGTGCTGCAGACGGCCTGGCTTTCCGTGCCGCTTTCGGTCGAAAGCCAGCAAGTCATCGGCGCCTCTCTCGGACAGAAGGCGAAGCGGATGGGCATCATCGCAGTGTTGGTCGGTCTCGGCGCGATCATGTTTTTTATGCTCGTCTACTATAAAGGTGCGGGCGTCAACGCGTGCGTCGCGCAGATCCTCAACCTCTACATCATGTTTTCGGTGCTCTCGGCGTTCAATATGACGATTACGCTTTCGAGCATCGCCGGTATGATTTTGACGATCGGTATGGCCGTCGATGCGAACGTTATCATTTTCGAACGTATCAAAGAAGAGCTTTCCGACGGCAAAGGACGTACGGCTGCGATCGCTGCAGGATTCCGCAATGCGTTTTGGGCGATCATGGACTCGAATATTACGACCTTTATCGCGGCGATGTTCCTGTCTCAGCTCGGCAGCGGCGCGATCCAGGGCTTTGCGGTCAGCTTGGCGATCGGTGTCGTCTCTTCGGTGTTTACAGCCTTGTTCGTGTCGCATCTCATGTTCGATTTCAATACCGACGTGTGCCGCAAAAATACCGTGAGCATCAGCTGGAGGGTAAAATAATGACGCGAAAGACGATACATTTCAGCAAAGGTTTCCTTCCGTGCGCGGTCATCAGCGCGGCGATAATCGTTTCGGGCATCGCGGGATTTTTTATACGCGGCATCAATTTCGGTCTCGACTATCGTCCCGGTTTGCTCGAAGAAGTGCGCATCGCGCCCGCCGTCTTGGACGTGAGCTATTCCGGGGCTTCGAACGTCAGTCTCGACATGAGCGGCGAAGGGATCGACGTCGTCATAAGCGGAACGGGTTCGGAAAACAAAACCGAAACACTTTCGTTTGCCGCGAACCGAACGGTTTCCGATCTCGCGTCGAGTCTCAATGCGATCGACGGGATCCGCGCGCAAGTCAATTCGAACGCATCTTCTTCGACGGCGGATTTGTTCGTCGATACGAACGCGTCGAACAAGCTTTCGTCGACTCCGTACCGTTTGTATTCCGCCGGAAAAATCGATGTCGCCGTTTCGCAAGTGCGCGAAGCGCTTTCGTCGGTCGAAGGCATTTCGATTCAGCAGCTCGGTGCGGGAGAAGCGGCGAGTTTTCAAATCCGCATGGCCGATAAGGGCGACGGAAAATCGAGCGCCGATCTGCAAAATACGGTTTTGACGAATCTGAAAAACAAATTCGGAAATGACAACGTAGTCGTCGTCCGTACCGATTTTATCGGTTCGAATTTTTCGCGCGCGATCGCAGTGCAGTCGATCATCGTGCTTGCCTTTGCCGTTGCGCTTATATGGCTGTATGCGACGATCCGCTTTCACTGGGATTTTGCGCTCGGCTCGGTGCTTGCGCTTCTCCACGATTCGCTTATCATGATGACGTTTATCGTGTGGTCGCAGATGGAATTTTCGACGATGACGGTAGCGGCTGTTTTGACGATTGTCGGTTATTCGATCAACGCGACGATCGTTATCCTCGACCGCGAACGCGCGCTTTTGCCGATCATGCGGGACACGAAAAAATTTACCGACATTATCGATCAGGCGCTCACCGATACGCTGAGCCGTTCGATCATCACGACGGTGACGACGATGTTTGCTGCGGCATCCCTCTACGTGTTTACGCAGGGCGATATCAAAAACTTCGCGCTCGCACTTCTCGTAGGACTTGTCAGCGGCTGTTATTCGTCCATATTCATTTCGAGCGGATTTATCGCCGCGACGCGAAAAAATTGGAAGCCTGAGTACGGCATCCACCATTCGCTGAAGCTCCAAAAAGGCGTGTTCGACGTCGGAGTAAGCGTGTAAGCGCATTTTATTGATACAGTTTTGAAAAATACCGCGCGGGAATGCGCGGTATTTTTTTTATGACGATTGGATGCGTGAGACGGTTATTTATACTGTGTATCTCGCGCGACGCTAAAAACCTGCAGTCGAAATTTCCTTATCGCGTCATTTGTTTTTGTGCGTGCGGTGTACTAAATTCGCCGTTCGAGTTATACTGCCTCTATGACTGTCATCCGCTCCGATGTCCTCGGCTGCTGTTTCGGCGTGCGCCATGCCCTCGATGCGGCGCAAAAGGCGCTTTCGGACAATCCCGGAAAAAAAGTATATACGCTCGGTCCGCTCATCCACAATCGTCTCGCCCTCGAAGCGCTTGAAAAGCAGGGGCTTTCGGTGCTCGGCGAAAACGATGCCGAAAAAGCCGAATGCGGCAGCGTCGTCATCATCCGCGCGCACGGCGTGCCGCCTGAAACGATCGAAACGCTTCAAAGGCGGAACTGTACGGTCGTCGATGCGACCTGTACCCGCGTTACCGAAAGCCAAAAACTTGCCGCCTCTTCCGCGCAAAAAGGCTGCACGGTAGTGTTTGCGGGCGATGAAAAACACGGCGAAGTGGCAGGCATTGCGGGCTATGCGAAAGAGCGTTTCGTGCTCGTGCAAAGCGCGGAAGAAGCCGAGATTCTCCCGCTTTCGGAAAATGAAAAAGCGGTGCTCCTTTCTCAGACGACGTTCAGCAAAACGGAATTCGAAAAAATTGCGGAATTGTTAAAACGAAAGTGTCCCTCGCTCACCGTCATAAATACTATTTGCCCTGCGACGAAAGCGAGGCAGGATGCGCTTTTAAAGCTCTGTCCGAACGTGGACGGCGTACTCGTCGTCGGCGGAAAAAACAGCGCGAATACGAAGCGGCTTTTGCTTGCCGCAAGAGCACGATCGTGCCGCGCCGATTTGATCGAAACGGCGGATGAGATCCCGAGCGATTATTTTAAAATGAAAAGGGTCGGCATTACAGCCGGAGCGAGTACGCCCGATTACATAATCGATGAAGTCGAAGCTTCTCTTACGGGGTGCAAAGATGCGCAGTAAAAAAAAATATACTGCGGCTATAATCGGTACGGGAAGGATCGGTTTTACGCTCGGTTTCGATAAAAAACGCGAGCAGCCGGCAAGCCATACGGCAGCTCTCCTCAAAAATCCCCGCATACGCATTATCGCGGGCTGCGATACCGATGCCGAAAAACTTGCGGCGTGGAAACGGTACTGCAAGGGGGCGGCCTCTTATCATACGACAAGCTATCTCTTTGCCGCATGCAGTCCCGATATCGTCGTCGTTGCGGTCAACGAAAGCGCGCATTTGGAAGTAGCGCTCGAAGCGATACGGACTAAGCCGAAATTAATAATTTTGGAAAAGCCCGTCGCGCTCTCCATGAAAGACGGACTTGCGATCGCAGACGAAGCGAAAAAATACGGCGTGCCCGTACTCGTAAATCACGAGCGGCGCTTTGCCGACGACTACGCGGCGGCAAAATCCTACATAAAAAAAATCGGCGCTCTCCAGCGCGTGCGTGCCGAACTCTGCTCCGGTCTTCGCGTCTACGGAAAAAAATACGAAGCCTCCGGCGAATACAGTCTCTTTCACGACGGCACGCACCTCGTCGATATCGTGCAGTATTTGCTGTCGGACGTCGCGGATACGGAAAAGAGGCGGAGCATACTGTACAATATGTCGATTACGGGCATATACCGTGATGAAAGCGATCCTTCGATCGTGCAAAATCTCTCCGCGCACTTCGCATCTGATGTCTGTCCCGACGTCACGCTTACGATGAGCGGGCGCTCGCGTTTTTTTTCATTCGGCGTCGACATACTCGGAACCGAAGGGGCCGTCGCGATCGGAAACGGCTATGCGAAATTTTACCGCCGCGAAAAGGCGAAGCTGTACACGGGGTTTTATTCGCTTGCCGAAGATAAAAAAGTTTCCGCGCCGAAAAAGACACGCAGCTTTTCGAATATGGTGAAAAGCTGCGTCGATTTCCTCGATGGGATCGCTCCTCTCAAATCGACGCTCGAAGACGGATTGCAGACTCTCGACATCCTCGAGCGGATCCGTGCGGAACTTTGCGCATAAGGTTATTGCATGAAGATGCAGCCTACGCCCGCGCGAAGCGGTGCGAAGCAGCGACCGCAGCAAAGCGAGGACGCCGAGCGTGAGCGAGCCGCGAAGGGCGGGATGGCAAAAAAGTTTCGTCCGAAGTCCGTTCGTGTGTCGGGATTTTGCGCGGCAAAAATACGGCACTCAGCGCGATGTTTTTAAAACGCTTCGCTCTTTCCGGCGGAGGATCGCTTCTTCGATGAGCAATTCGGTGAGGCAGGTAAAACTCAAGCCTTCGCTTTCGCAGGCTTTCGGAAACATGCTGATAGCCGTAAAGCCCGGCATCGAATTGATTTCGTTGAGATAGATTTCGCCCGAGTCTTTGTCGAGAAAAAAATCGATACGGCTCAAACCCGATGCGTCGACGATCTTGTATGCGTTCAGTGCGATGTTTCTGATTTTTTCGCGGAGGCTTTCGCTTATGTCCGCCGGTATGCGAACGCCGTCGCTGTCTTTGTATTTTGCGTTGTAATCGTAAAACTCGTGCGTCAAAACGATTTCACCCGGTCCGTATACGCTAACGCTTTCGCGCACGCCTTCCGCCGCCGTCGTATTTCCGGTGACGGCGCATTCGAGTTCGCGGGCGTTTATCGCCTTTTCGATGAGCACTTTATCGTCCCACAAAAAAGCGTCCGCAAGTGCGAGCGAAAGCGCTTTTGCGTTTTCCGCTTTCGCCGCTCCGTTCGAAGAGCCCGCCGCGCAGGGCTTTACAAAAAGCGGAAAGCCGAGTGTACTGACGGCTTTTTCTACGAGAGCATCGTACGCGCGCGAATCGAGTACATCCGCTCTCCGAATCGTAACGTAGGGGACGACGGGAATGCCCGCCGCCTGAAGGACGACCTTTGTTTTTTCTTTATCCATCGTGAGCGCGCTTGCCGTGACGGAGCAGCCGACATAGGGGATGTCCGCCGTTTCGAAGAGCCCCTGAATGGTGCCGTCTTCGCCGTTCGTGCCGTGAAGGACTGCGAACGCGACGTCGATATCGAGCATTCTGCCGCCCGCCGAAAAGGCCGCATTTTTCATTCCGGGTGCGACCCTTATTTCAGCGCCCTCTTTTTCCGTTACCCTAAGCGCCGCCTTTGCGTCCGCTCTTACGCGGCCGAGTTCGGCATCGTCCTGTAAAAACCATCGTCCGTCTTTTGTGATGCCGATAAGAATGATTTTATGCTTTTTATCGATGTGCCGCGCGACCGCCGCGCCCGACATGAGCGATACTTCGTGTTCGCCGCTTTTTCCGCCGTAGATAAGTGCTATCGTCATATAACGAGTATACCGTTTTCGGTGCGGCGCGGGAATGGCTTAGCGCGTACCGAATTACGGGCGCCACGCCAAGCGGAAGCCGAGATAGATGCTTTTGTTTTTAGAGATGCCGCTGTTCCGTATGCCTACAGTGCAGGCCCTTGCACTATCTATCCAACGGCCGCCGCGTACAATACGGCGTTTGTTCTGCGGCTCGGGCGATGCGGGACCTTGAGGATCGGTAACGATATCTTCACTCTTATAAGCGTTATCGTTTAATGCAGGGTTTTTATCATACCAATCAAAACACCATTCCAAAACATTTCCCGACATATCATATAAACCAAGTGCATTCGCCCTTTTTTCTCCTACAGGATGGGTTTTGCCTTCTGAATTATCATTATACCACGCAACCTCTCCTGTCTCAGCCGTGTCCCACTTGTCTTTTGCTCCGCTTGCACTGTTCAGTTCGGTAAGCCATACATCGCCGTATCGTACCGCATTTGTGTTATCGCTTCCCTGCCAGCGGGCGGCATATTCCCATTCGGCTTCGGTAGGAAGCCTAAAGCCTTTTTTACTCATATCGGCATAGGCGGCATCGCAATCAGCTTCTGCCGTTGAGTTTTTTAATACCGCAGTATCGGTTTTGCTTTTGCGATATACGCATTCACTTTCACCCATCTTCATTTCGGTATACGCATTACACCACACAATACAATCCTGCCAGCTTATAGTTGTTACGGGTTCATCTTCGTTTCCGGTTCCGAGACTGCCTTTTTTCCCCGCATTTTTAAAGGTATAGCCATTTTCGGGTTTTACCGCCCAATCGTAGACGTCTTTCCAAAGTTTATACGTTACCTCCGTTTTACCGAGCACATAGGGGCTTAATTTTACCTTTCGTCCCGCAATAAATACGCCTTTCCACTTATCTTCATTTCCGGGTAAGGAGCCGGGATCGGGAGCAATGCCTTCGGTGCCGGTTGTCGGAGGAATTATTTTTACAAAATCGGCTGCATACGCTGGCGTTGAAGGCGTTGAAGGCGTTCCGCCGCTTGCGTCCGAGCTGTCCGTGCAGGCGGTAAACAGCAGTGTCGTTGCAATAAGTGCAGCCGTGATGAGCGCCGCCCCCCCCCCCCCTTAAAGGTATATGTCTTTATATTGTGAGTTTTAAACTTTGTCATAGACTCCTCCTCTTTTCAATCGATAATTTGTAAAATGAAAAACGCACGAAGACGGATCCTGTTCTGTGCGTATTGAGCGTAGTGTGTGCCCCTTATGTGCGGGCGGTCGGAATACGGCGGAAAGATGTGTTATATGCTCTCTCATGGCTTCAGTATAAAGTATATAATAAAAATTAACAAGCGAGCGTCCGCGCACAAAACGACCGCCCCTAAGCCTAAGTTATCTCGGGCTTTAAGAGCGGTCGGTTTAATCTGTAACGGGTGATTGGGAATGGGGTTGTCTCAAAAGTCGGTTAGTTTTTCGACAGCCCCGTTAATTACCGAATTACGGACGACAAGCCAAGCGGAAGCCAAGATCGGTGCTCCTGTAGTTAGGACTGCTGCTGTCCCGTAGACCTACAGAGCAGTAGCCCGCGGAGTGGAACCAGCTGCCGCCGCGCAAGACACGGCTAGTACCCTCATCGGGACCGTTCGGATCGATAACAATACCGTCCTGCACATAATCTTCGTCTGTAGGGCTCTCCTTATACCAGTCCCAGCACCACTCCTGAACATTCCCGCTCATGTCATGTAAGCCAAGAGCATTCTTCCGTTTTTCTCCTACAGGATGGGTTTTGCTATCTGAATTACCATTATACCATGCAACTTCACCCGTCTCAGCTGTGTTCCATTTGTCTTTTGCTCCGCTTGCACTGTTCACTTTGGTAAGCCATACATCTCCGTATTGTGCCGCATTTGTGCTGTCGCTTCCCTGCCAGCGGGCTGCATATTCCCCTTCGGCAGCGGTAGGAAGCCTAAAGCCTTTTTTATCCATACGGGGCTCGGCATATTTGCAATCATCTTCTGCCGTTGCGTCTTTTAATACCGCATCATCATTTCTTCGGTATACGCATTGCTCTATTCCTTTTTCTTTTTCCGTATACGCATTACACCATACCATGCAGTCCCGCCAGCTTATAGTTGTTACAGGCTCATATTCGCTTCCTGTTCCGTCTTTGCCTTTTTGCCCTGGATTTTCAAATTTGTAACCATGTCCAGGTTGTACCGCCCAATCGTACACTTCTTTCCACAGTTTATAGGTTACCTCCGTCTTGCCCAGCATGTAGGTGCTTAATTTTACCGTGCGATCTTTAATAAATACGCCTTTCCACTTGGCTTCATTTCCGGGTAAGGTGTAGTCAGGGTCAAGGCCGACGATGCCTCTTGTAGGCGGTATTATTTTTACAAAATCCCCTGCATCTTCAAAAGAACCTACATCGGGCGGTGTGGGCGGCGTTCCGCCTCCTCCCGCGTTATTCGGGCAGGCGGTGAACATAATTGCGATGAACAGCACAAAAGCTGCTCCCAAAAAGGCGAGTGCCTTGTGTTTTGAACTTGTTTTCATCTTGAAAACCTCCTTACAATATGTTTCTTTTAATGTGTAATGTGTGATTATATAAAAAAATATCTCAAACGGAACACGTACGTGTACATTTCGCCTGAGGCATTTGATTGTGCGAATAAAATTGTGTGTGATTGTATTATTTGGGCACAGTTCGCCCTTAGCGGAGAAGCGGAGAAGCGGAGAAGCGGAGAAGCGGAGAAGCGGAGAAGCGGAGAATTTTACCGATCCTGCGCATCGTGTCAAGTACCCTGTAGCACTGTTTTTGCATGCGGACGACCGTGCATATACGGTATGCCGCGGACGGATGTGTTATACGCTCTCTCATAACATTAGTATAAGGTATATAATAAAAATTAACAAGCGGAATATTGTTATGGCGCTCCGGAGCGTTTACTTTGACTTTTCCACTTGCGGATTTTGCCGAGATACGCTACAATTTTTTAAGTTAGCCTAAGCTAATTAAAGCGGCGTTGCCGAGCGCGTACCGGCGCAAGACCGATATGCGGAGGAAGGGTGTAACTGATGGAAAAGAAAAAACGTTCCGCAGTTTCTTGGATCGCGGAATTTGCGGAAGATCGGAAAATGTACTATGCGTTGAGCGTGCTTACGGCAGCTCTCGGCGTTTTATGCGGCATCGCGCCGTATTTTTTTATCGCCGATATCATAAAAAAGCTTTTGGCGGGTACACGCATTTTCGGCGCTTTTGCCGCGGATCTTATTTTAATAATGTTGTTTTGGGCACTTCGCGTCGTCCTGCATGCCGTGTCGACTTCTCTTTCGCACAAAGCGACATTCCGCGTGCTCGCCGAAATCAGAAAGAGATGCTGCGATAAACTTGCTCGATTGCCGCTCGGCAACGTGCTCGATATTCCGTCGGGCGCTCTTAAAAATACGCTCGTCGAAAGAATCGACAGCATCGAAACGACGCTCGCGCATGTCGTGCCAGAGTTTACGGGAAACCTCTTCGGACCCTTTTGCGTACTCATCTATCTCTTTTTTATCGATTGGCGCATGGCTCTCATATCGCTCATCTCGCTTCCGATCGGTATTATCTTCGGCTCATGCATGTGGATAGGCTATGAAGCGTCGTGGAAGCGAGTCATCGATAAGACGAAAGCACTCAACGATACCGCGGTCGAATACATCAACGGCATTGAAGTTATCAAAGTGTTCGGCAAAGTGAAAAGTTCGTATGACCGCTTTGTCGTTGCGGCGAAAGAAGGCGCCTCCTGTTTTATCGACTGGATGAGGAGAGCCAATATATTTTTTACGCTTACGATGGTGATCACGCCCGCGACGCTTTTGTTTGTTCTGCCCGCAGGCGGATTTTTTGTTAAGAACGGATCACTTGCCGCGACCGATTTTATTCAAATAATCATTTTGAGCGTCGGATTGATATCTCCGCTCATCACTGCAATGTCGTATACGGACGATATGGCAAAAGTGAGCGTCGTTATCGGTGAAGTTTCGGATATCCTTGAACGAAAAGAACTTTCGCGTCCCGACAAAATGATCGAAGAACCTGAGGGGAATGCGATCCGCCTCGACGGCGTGCGCTTCGCATACCGCGAAAAAGAAGTGCTGCACGGCATAACTCTTGAAATCCCCGACGGTTCGGTGTGCGCTTTGGTGGGGCCTTCGGGAAGCGGCAAATCGACGATCGCAAAGCTCATCGCGTCTTTGTGGGACGCAGGCGAGGGTGTCATCACTTTAGGCGGCGTCGATATCCGAAAGATCCCGCTCGAAGCGTACAACAGACGCATCGCTTTCGTGTCGCAGGATAATTATCTTTTCAATGAAAGCGTGCGCGAAAATATCCGCATCGGAAAAGAAGGCGCGAGCGATAAAGAAGTCGAAGAAGCTGCGAAAAAAAGCGGTTGCCACGAATTCATCGAAAGCCTCGAACACGGCTACGATACGATCGTCGGAGACGCAGGCGGACACCTTTCAGGCGGCGAGCGGCAGCGCATCGCGATCGCGCGCGCCATGCTCAAAGACGCGCCCGTCGTCATCCTCGACGAAGCGACGTCGTATACCGACCCCGAAAACGAAGCGGTCATCCAGTCGTCGGTCGCAAAGCTCGTAAAAGGGAAAACGCTGCTTGTCATCGCACACCGCCTTTCGACGATCAAAGACTCGGACAAAATCTTCGTTATCAAAGACGGAACGCTCGACGATGAAGGGACGCACCGCGAACTCCTTTTGCGCGGAGGTTTGTATGCGAAGATGTGGGAAGCGCACATATCGGTCAAAGACGGCTTGAGTGCAGTGAAAGGCTAGGAGATACGACAGATGTTTAAAATATTGTTTAAGTTTTTTGATTTTGCGGGCGGCATCAATAAAAAGAAATTCCATATAGCCGTCGTGCTCGGTATCGTCATTGCTATGTGCGACGCGATGAAAATTCCCGCGATCGCAGTTATGATTTCAGCGATCGTTTCAAACTCGCTTACGACCCGGACGATCTTTACCTGTACCGGCATCATGCTCGGCAGTATGGTCGTCAATTTTTTTGTGCGCTATACGTCGACGATGCTGCAAACGGAAGCGGGCTATACGGCATGTGCGGACAAGCGGATCGAAATCGCAGAGCACTTGCGCTATCTTCCGATGGGCTATTTTAACAATAACAGTCTCGGCTCCATCACGTCCGTGACGACGAATACGATGGAAAGCCTCGGAGATATCGCCGCGCGAGTGGTGATGATGACGACGCAGGGTATTTTAAATACGGTGCTTGTTGCGGCGATGATTTTGTTTTACGACCGGAGGATCGGTATCATCGTCGTTCTGGGCCTTGCGCTCTATTCGCTCGTAAACCGGGCTATGCAGCGTCAGGCGGCGCACCTTGCTCCGCAAAAGATGAAAGCCGATACGGACCTCGTCGAGAGCATCCTCGAATATATTCAAGGTATTGCGGAAGTAAAAGCCTACAATCTGACCGGAGCGGCCGCGAAAAAACTCGTCAAAGCGATCGACGGCAACGCCGATATCAACATTCGGATGGAGATGAAATTTATCGGTTACATGACCGCGCAGAATTTCATCACAAAGGCGCTCGGAGTTGCGATGAGCGCGCTTTCGATAGCATTGTATATCGCGGGTTCTATGGAGCTGCTCATCGCTGTCGTTATGATCATAAGCTCGTTTATGATTTACGCTCACCTCGATGCGGCGGGAAATTATTCCGCGCTGCTTCGCGTCATCGACGCGAGTATCGATAAAGCGAAAGCCATCCTCGATTTGCAGCCGATGGATACGAGCGGTGAAGACATTGCGCCGAAAAAATGCGATATCGATATCGAAGATATCGGCTTTTCGTACGATACTCGAAAGATCATCGACGGTGTGTCGCTGCATATTCCCGAAAAAACGACGACGGCTTTTGTCGGGCCTTCGGGCGGCGGAAAGACGACGCTGTGCAGCCTTGTCTCGCGCTTTTGGGACGTGCAGGAAGGGCGCGTGCTTTTGGGCGGCAAAGACGTGAAAGCGTACAGCATGGACAGCCTTATGAAAAATTTCAGTTTCGTATTCCAAAACGTCTACCTCTTTCACGATACGATAGCGAACAATATACGCTTCGGGCAGAGCGACGCGCCCATGTCGAAAGTTATCGCCGCGGCAAAAAAAGCGTGCTGTCACGAATTTATCTCAGCTCTTCCGGACGGCTACGATACGGTCATCGGAGAGGGAGGGGCGAGTCTTTCGGGCGGAGAAAAACAGCGTATTTCCATCGCGCGTGCGATTATGAAAGACGCTCCGATAATCGTACTCGACGAAGCGACCGCAAACGTCGATCCCGAAAATGAAAAAGAACTTATGGAAGCGATCGACGCGCTGACGAAAAAGAAGACGATTTTGATGATAGCGCATCGTTTGAAAACGGTGCGCGATGCGGATCAGATCGTCGTAGTCGATCAGGGCAAAATCGCCGAACAGGGAACTCACGCATCGCTTATGAGAAAAAACGGCATATACCGCCGCTTCGTCGATGCGCGAAAGCTCGCCGTAAGCTGGAAGATTTAATAAGGACGAGTTTGGAAAGTAAATACAATTATGCATACGGCGAGGTTCCGACCGTATGCCAAAACATCTTGACGTGTGTACGATGCGGCGTAGCAGCGGGAGACACGCGTGCGACTTTGTGCGTTCAGCTTGCGGAAGCCTTGCTTAAAAGCACAACCGGAGCGTAAGCGGGGATTCCGCTGTGAGAGCCGCGTTCGCATGTCTATAAAGATTGTACGTCGATCATCCTCGCCGTAGACACGACGCGATTAGCTGATACTTTCCAAACTCGACATTTGACCTGATAAACGCGGAGCGCGCGGTTTACGCGTAGCCAAGTTCGGACAGGGCGGCGAGCGCTTCGCGTATTTCATCGTAGGGCAGGGTTTTGTCCTTGTAGATGATCGAATTTTCGTGCGACTTTCCGAGGAGCAGTACGATGTCTCCGCTTGCCGCCATTTTAAAAGTTTCGCGGATCGCTTTCGGCCGCTCGTGAATGATAAAGAGATCGACGCCTTTTTTTTTGCCGCGCTTTTCGGCGCCTTTTGCGATCATTTCGAGCAGCGCTACGGGATCTTCGCCTCGCGGATCTTCATCGGCGAGCACGACGACGTCGCAGAATTTTGCGGCAATCTCTCCCTGCAGCGGCCGCTTTGTCAAATCGCGCTCTCCTCCCGAACCGAAGAGAGCGAAAAGCCTTCCCGTACATCTTTTTCTGATCGGAGGAAATATCGTTTCGAACGACGAAGGCGTGTGTGCGTAATCGACGATGAGTTCAAAGGGCTGTCCTCTGTCGATGACCGTCATGCGCCCTTTGACGGGAGTGAGTGACGGAAAGTGATGCGCGATTTCTTCAAAGGATTTTTGCGTAACGCTGCTCACCGCGATGAGGGACGCCATGAGATTGTATGCGTTGAACGCACCGGGAAGCGGAGCGGTGACGTGGATGACGGGACGTTTTCTCGGAAAAGCGGGATCGTCGCTCGCTCGGAATACGGCGTCTTCCCCGTCCGCGTCGATCGTAAACGAAATGCCGAATCGCGCCGATGCGATGTTCCGAGCCGTCATGCAGCGGACTCCTTCGGGTACGGGCGGGAGTGCGACCGCGTCGGCTCCCGTTTCCGCTGCGGCTTTTCCCGCTTGTCCTTCGGTCGTAAACGCATAGACGGGATGCTTTGTCGAATTGATGCAATAGACTGCCGACGGATCTTCGGCGTTGACGACTCCGATGGAAGGAATTTTCATCGGAGTGCCGGCGATCGTTTTTACGTGGTCGCACTTGTCGAGCGCGCGGAAAAGATTCGCTTTATCGCTTCGGTACTGCTCGAAGGTTTTGTGAAATTCGAGGTGTTCGAGCGTGACGTTCATAAAAACCGCGCAGTCGAATTGGACATTGCCGAGTCTGTTCGTCAAAACGGAAAGCCCGTGAGAAGAGGATTCGATGACCGCATAAGTACAGCCGTTTTCGAGCATCGCGTTGAGGTGATGTTGGATGATCGGCGCTTCGGGCGTCGTCTGATGTTCGGGGTTGGGGAGGGCATCTCCTCCGAGGGAATATTCGACTGTCGAAATAAAGCCCGCTTTTTCTCCGCACAGGCGTAAGAGCTGCCAGATAAACGAAACCGTGCTGCTTTTTCCTTCCGTACCCGTCACTCCTATGACGATGAGGCGCTTTGACGGGGAATCGTAAAAAGCGTCGGAAACGGGCGCCATGGCAAAACGCGCATCGTTCACGCGTAAAAAGGCCGGAAGATATCGTTTCGTTTTGCCGACGGCGCTTTCGATCGCACGTCGCGCGATGATGTTTGCGCATTCGCGTCGAACTTCGTGAGGAATATCTCCCTGATAGACGACTGCATTCGCACCCGCTTCAAGCGCCTCGGATATAAAATCGTTTCCGTTCCGATGCGTTCCGGGCAGCGCAAAAAAAAG
Source organism: Treponema sp. Marseille-Q4523 (assembly GCF_016901105.1). NCBI lineage: Bacteria > Pseudomonadati > Spirochaetota > Spirochaetia > Treponematales > Treponemataceae > Treponema > Treponema sp. Marseille-Q4523. Next base: position 35,445 of record NZ_JAFEVM010000006.1, read on the forward strand.
CGAGCCTTCTTTTACGTCGCGCGAATCGAATGCGAGATTCGTGATCGGAATATTCATGATATCGACGGTTTCGACGGGGCTGATTCCGTCGGCTGCAAGCGCTTTGTGTGCAAAAGAAGGCAGCAATTGTGACAGGAGCTTTTCCATAATACAGCGATTGTAGCGATAAATATGCGGTTTTTCAATTGCCGCATACTTTGCTCGAATGCGTACGGTATCGGGAATTCGTGCGAAAATATCACGTGTCCTCGATAATCGGGAATTCGTGCAATTGCCATACTGCGCGATTGCTGGTACAATCCTCCTCAGAAATTTGTTTATCGAAAAGAGGCGTTCGCATGGCTAAAAAAAGCAAAGTGATTCTCGCGTATTCGGGCGGACTCGATACGACGGTCATCATTCCGTGGTTAAAAGAAAATTACGATTACGACGTCATCGCCGTCTGCATCGATTTGGGACAGGGCGACGATTGGAAAGCGGTAAAAGCGCGCGCGATCAAAACGGGCGCTTCGGCGTGTTATGTCGTCGACGCGCGAAAAGAATATATCGAAGAATATATTTGGCCCGCGCTGAAAGGCGGTGCGCTCTACGAAGACCGATATCTGCTCGGCACGTCGACGGCGCGTCCGCTTATCGGAAAAATTCTCGTCGAATACGCTCGACAGGAAAAAGCCTCTGCGATCTGTCACGGCGCGACGGGAAAGGGCAACGACCAAGTCCGCTTCGAACTTGCGATCAAAGCGTTTGCGCCGGATCTCCGCGTCATCGCCGCGTGGCGCGATCCGAAATGGGATCTCCAAAGCCGCGAAGACGAAATCGAATACCTTGAAAAAAGAGGCATTCCCGTTCCGGTAAAAAAATCGTCGTCGTACAGCTGCGACGAAAATATTTGGCATATCAGCCACGAGGGTCTCGAACTTGAAAAGACGGAAAACGAACCCGACTGGAAAAACATGCTCAAAATCACAAAGCTGCCGGAAGCGGCTCCCGACAAAGCCGAATACGTAAAGATCGAATTCGAAAAGGGCATTCCCGTCGCGGTCAACGGAAAAAAGATGGATGCGCTTTCGCTCATGGAAACGCTCAACAAAATCGGCGGGAGAAACGGCATCGGATTAATCGACCTCGTCGAAAACCGCTGCGTCGGCATGAAAAGCAGGGGCGTATACGAAACGCCGGGCGGGACGATTTTGTATTACGCGCATGAACAGCTTGAACACTTGTGCCTCGACCGCGATACTTATCACTACAAGCAGCAGATCGCGCTCAAGCAGGCGGAACTCATCTACAACGGTTTGTGGTTCACCTCTCTCATGAGCGGTATCATGGCGTTCAACGACAAAGTCGAAGAGACCGTGAGCGGCTGGGTGCGCCTCAAATTGTATAAGGGCACGATGCAGGGTGCGGGTTCCTTCTCTCCGTACAGCTTGTACAACGAAAGCATTGCAAGCTTTACGACAGGCGATCTCTACGATCACCGCGACGCGGACGGCTTTATCACGCTCTTCGGTTTGCCGCTTACCGTGCGCGCGATGATGGAACAAAAAGCGGGCAAAGGACAGGCTGTCGTAAAAAGCCGTTCTTTGAAAAAGCGACCGACGGAATAAATTGGCATGAAAAAAAATATAAAAAAAATCGTCTTCGCTCTCGCGGCATCGCTCTGCATGATTTCCGCTTACGCAGGCGATGAAGCGATGTCCGATCCGTCTACCGTGATTTTCCCGACATACGGGGATGCGGAGCACAAATTCGCTGTGAAAAAAATTGAGACTCTTTCGGCGGTCCTTCCGAACCTCGACGAAAAAGCGGCGGCCGATCTTGTCGGAGGAAAGGTGATTTCTTTCGGCAACGGAAGCGGGGAAGATTTGACAAAGTACGTGCCCTCTTCGAGTGCCGCCGCGAAAAAATTGGCGGCGGCTCCGCAAGGCAAACAGGGCTTTGCCGTCGTATCGTGTGCGATTATCCCGTATCCCGCTTCGTGGAAAGATATGAGTGCGGACGAAAAGCTTCTTTCCCTCTACAATGCACTCGGCCGCGTTTCCGCGCAAAAGGGCATTACGTATATTTCGCGGAGGGCGGGCTATAAGCCGAAAACGCTTTTTACGCGCTCGTACTACATCGCAGATGCCGAGCATACGGAAAACGCGCTCGCCGATCCCGTTGCAAGCGAAGTTTCCCCTTCCGATGTGCGCTATGTGTTTCAGGAAGATACGTCGTTCGGCGAAAATACGTATCTCCACACGTACACCGATTCCGCATCCGAAATCTTCGTCGAAATCACAAACTGTACGCCGATGAAATATCACGGAGTGACGTGCTTAAAAGAGCGCGAAATGGAAATGTGTATCTCGGCGTATCCGCTCGAAGAAGGCATTTTCTTTTCTTCCGCCGCAATCGTTACGGGGCAAAAACAGACGGTGACTGTTCTCTTTATAAAAGTGGATTTGGCCGACGCATTTAAACGCCGTACCGATGCGCTCTACGAGTGGTTCCTCGATCAAATCAATAATTAATAATCGCTGTGCCGTCTGTTGTACACGAATACGACGATCGCCATAGCGATGATGACGGTGTAACCTGCAAAACTCATCGCATCGGGTATTTGGCCGAATGCGATATATCCCATGAGCGACGAAAATAAAATTTGCGAATAATCGAATATGCTGATCTTTGCGGCAGGTGCCGCACCGTACGCGGCGGTTATAAAAAACTGTCCGCCTGCCGCCGCGATGCCCGTGCCGGTCATAATGATGAGCTCGGCTTTCGTCATCGGCGAATAGCGGAAAAGTAAAAACGGGACTGCCAAAAGCGATGAAAAAAGCGAAAAGTATGCGACGATGAGAGTATTGTTTACTTTCATCGCGCTTAAACGGCGGACGCACGCATAGGCGAATCCGGCTCCGACTCCGCCGAAAAAGCCCGCAAGGGACGGGAGCATCTCGACGACATCGAACGACGGTTTGATGACGAGCGCGGCTCCGGCAATCGAAACGCATATTGCCGCAAGCGGAAGCGGCATGATCTTTTCGCCGAGCAAAACAAAGCTGAATACGACGGCAAAAAACGGTGACATTTTATTGAGGATCGACGCGTCTGCGATATTGATTTTATCGATCGCGTAAAAGTTTCCGAATACGCCGAGGGAACCGGCGGCGGATCGGAAAAAGAGAAAACGGCCGCTTCCCCGCGGCAATGCGAACGGGCGCTTCCCGGTGCGGCATTCTCTCAGCAAAAGCGCGGCCGCGATAAAAAAGGCGATGATATTGCGGAAAAACGCTTTTTGCACAAAGGGTATGTCGCCTGCAAGGTGCGCGAGCATTCCCATAAGCGCAAAGCAAAACGACGCGCAGACGATATAAAAGACGCCTTGTGCGACGCGGGCTTTGCTGTATTCTTGGGACATATATGCATTATAGTCCGAAACGACGACATTCGTAAAGCTTGAAAACCCGATGTGTGGAAAACATGGTGTGGCAATAATTTTTGATTCGATTTTTCACATTCGAATTTTTCGATTCTTCGACCGGGATCATCGCCGTTTCCAAAATCTGCGATACGTGATAGAATACGCGCTATGGCACAAAATGGACGCACGCGCGGGCGGAAAACCGTTTCGCGATCTTCCGCAAAACCGTCAACGCGGATAAAACCCGCATCGGGGCGGAGAGCGGGCAAAAAACATAAAATCGTATTTTCCTCCGTACAGACGGCGATCCTGTGTGTCGTAATCGTCGCTTTGTGCTTTGCAGTCCTCATCGTCAATTCGGGACGGAATCCGAAAAACACCGCCGTCGAAAATCAGATCGCCTCACAAAACGCGGACAGTGCAGGTGATGCGTCGGGCAGAACGGAGAGTCGGCAAAATGCCGATCTGCAAAGTTCGAAGGATCCGCAGCAAAGTTCGCGTTCTTCGTCGCGCCGAAAAGCTGAGAGCTCCGACGCCGTACAAAGTGCAGAAAATCTCGACGTGCGGCAAAGCTCAGGGCGGGAAACGCGATCGAGCGAAGAGCCGAAAAAAAATGCAGCAGTGGGAACTTCAACCGAGCGGGAGCGCGTGGTCGAAGCGCAGGTTCGCCGAAGCGCGGGTAAAAATTCTTCCGAAAACGCAAAGCCCTCGTCTTCCTCGCCCAAGGGGCAGCCGGCAAATCCCCCATCCGTAAAACCGCTTTCGGCGGTAAAGCCTTCTCCCTCGGCTTCCGTGTCTCCGGCAGTACCCGCATCTCAGCTTCCCGACATCCCGCAGGCGGTAAACGGCGCGAAGCTCGTTTTCGTGTTCGACGATGCGGGGCAAAGCCTTTCGCAGCTTGAAAAATTCGTTTCGCTCCCGTTCCCGATCACCGTGTCCGTTTTGCCGAAGCTCGCGCATTCGAAAGCGTGCGCCGACAAAGTGCGCGCATCGGGCAACGAAGTGATGCTGCACCAGCCCATGCAGGCGGTAAACTTGAACGTCAATCCCGGTCCAGGCGCGGTGACGGCGGATATGCAGACGTCTTCGATCGAAGCGCTTATAAAAGAGAATATCGCCGAAATCGGCCCGGTCGCAGGGATCAACAATCACGAAGGCTCGCTCATCAGCGAAGACGAAATGAAAATCGGAGCTGCGATGCTTGCGGCAAAAGAGAGCGGCGTCTTTTTTCTCGATTCGCGAACGACGAGTCAAACGCGCGTACCGCAGGCGGCTATGGCGCTCGGCATACCCTACTATTCGCGGAACGTGTTTCTCGACAATACCAAAGACCGCGAAAAAATCATCCGCGAACTCATGCGCGGCGTCGGCATTGCGAATGCGAACGGCGCTGCAATCATGATAGGGCATATATGGTCGGCCGATATCCTGCCGGGCATATTGATCGAATTTTATCCCGCGCTGAAAAACAAGGGGTATGTGTTTACGACGGTGAGCAATTCCGACGCGCTTATCCGCCCGTAGTTGTGCGGCGCAGGCGGTACGGCGTTTTACAAGTTTATTAATTGGTTCAATTTCGAGTTTTTTAAAACTCGAAATTTTCCATCAGTTTTGTGTAATGCAGAAATGGTGAGTTTTAAAAACAAATAACAGTGTGCGGAGGCGAGGCTCCGGCTGCGTGCCGTTTCGAGCGTTAGGCTTGCGGAAGCCTGCTCTAAAAGCTCGACCGCGGCATACACGGCGAGTTTGCAGAGCAAACTCGGTAGTGAGCGCAGCGAGCGAAGTTCTCGCCGAAAGCATAGCTTTATTCACGCATACTTTCAAAACTCGACATTCGACCTAATTAGTTTGGAGTAACGATGAAAGTTCTCGGTATCGAATCTTCATGCGATGAAACGGCGGCGGCGATCGTCGAAGACGGCCGTGTTATTTTAAGCAACGTCGTTGCGACGCAGATCCCGTTTCACGAAATATACAAAGGCGTCGTCCCCGAGATTGCCAGCAGAAAGCATGCCGAATGGATTTTGCCCGTCGTAAAGCAGGCGTTCAAAGAAGCTTCTCTTTCGCTCGACGACATCGATGCGGTTTCTGCGACGAACCGTCCGGGATTGATGGGCGCTCTCCTCGTCGGTTTGACTTACGGCAAAACGCTTGCATGGGCGGCGGGAAAACCCTTTATCGCGGTCAACCACATGCTCGGTCACCTCTACGCGGCGCACCTTGCAAACGATATCGCCTACCCGTATCTCGGTCTCCTCGTTTCAGGCGGTCACAGCATCATCTGCAAAGTGCACGGATTCGACGACATCGAAGTGCTCGGTACGACAGTCGACGATTCGGTCGGCGAAGCTTTCGATAAAGTCGCCAAGTTTTACGACCTCGGCTATCCCGGCGGCGTCATTATCGATAAACTTTCGAAAGAGGGAGATGCGCGCGCATTTTCGTTTCCCGTTCCCAAACTCGACGAAAGCGAACACCGCTACGACGTTTCGTTCAGCGGATTGAAAACGGCCGTCATCCATCAGCGCGATCTCTTTTTGAACGAAGGCTTCGAGCCGACGACGGAAAATATGTGCGCGTCGTTTCAGGATGTTGCGTGCCGTACGCTCACATCGCGCCTTTTCCGCGCGGTGGAAGACACGGGTCTTACGACCGTCGTCGCAGGCGGAGGAGTCGCCGCCAATTCGCACTTGCGCGCGCTGCTCGCCGAGAGGCGCGACATCACGTGCATATTTCCGCCGCTCAAACTCTGCGGCGATAACGGCGCGATGATCGCAGGCGTCGCTTATCATTTTTTGCAGCGCGGCGATACGAGCCCGCTTAACACGACCGCCTGTGCGCGCATCCCTCAGTTTAAGCGCGGATTGGAACAGGTGCGGAGGCGATAGCGGTTAGGGCAATGGATGCGCGAGGTGGGGAAAATGCAGGAACAATATGCTTGAAAAAACATTGAAAATTATTTCTGTAATATTAATAATTAATTCTTTGGTAACGGTTGTGCTCTTTGTAGTTATCGATGAAAAATTCGGCGGCAACGTATTGAATTGTCAACAAATCGAAAATGAATATGCGATAGCGAATAAAAACGGAGATATAAAAATCGTTTCGAAAAGGGTATGGCAGGTCAGTTATATCCTTACGGTTTTGTTATTCGTTGCTGTTATTCTCGGCATTTTATCCGTTTTTTATTTGTTTGTTCGCTACGTTTTTTTGCCGAATACGGTGCGGACGTATAAAATTTATAAGTCCCGTGCATATCGGTAACAGGGTTATTCAGCGATGACAATCTGCACCGCGACTCTATGTTCCGCAAAGCGGGGAGAAAAAACGAATGGACGATCACGATAAAAGCGCCGCCGCAAAACGGCAAAGTATCCGCAGAAAAAGACAGGAGGCAAAAAAAGTTTGCATCTATGCAAGGAATGCGTTTTTAATTTGTTTGTTATTGACAATAATGCAAATGGTTTTCATAGCGATGAACGGACCGTATCAAGGTTCGATACTCATGAAAACTTATCAATTTTATACCGACTCTTCAATATATCTGAAAAAGAGATGTTTGCCGATTTATACGGCGGCTTTTTTCATACTGTATATCGTTTATTTGATAAAATCGAAGATGTATCGAACACGTAATACGAAAGATTATCGAGCAAAACATGTCCGCCGTATGCCAACTTAGAGACCGTTGAAGTAAAATAGAGCGTATTACTCAAGCCATTGTATAAATGCGGTTTTATCTTCACTGTTGTACCCTGCATTTCTATAGAAGTTCAATGTGTTTTTATTTTTTGTGCCGGTTAAAAGCATCATCTTATAGCAGTTGTTTTTAATTGCAATCGCTTTGGCATAATTCAGACATTCGCTTGCGTATCCTTTGCCGCGAAAATCCGTATGAGTAACTACGTTTTCAATAAACGCATACGGGCGTATATTTCTTGTTAAATTCGGAATGATAACACACACGCAGGATGAAATTATTTTACCGTTTATTTCGTTGACAATAATATGATGGTTCTCATCTTCAATAATCGTTTTCCATGTATTTTCCAAATGCTTCGAGTTTTCCGGAATATCGGTTTCATGTAAAAACAGATACAAACCCAATAATTCATGTAAATCTTCTTTAACCGCTTCTCTTACCATACGCACTTACCATGATCCTGTAACAACCACGCTTCTTTCGATATGCAGGTAAAGTGCGTCGTTCGCAGGACCCCTTTTAAAGCACAGGGAACGTTTTCTTTCGTATGATGATATCGGAAGCCGCATTTTTCCTGCGCCCGTTTCGATTTATCGTTTCCGTCAAAATATCCGCACCACAGTTTTTCGAGTTTCAAATCTTCGAAGCCGTGCCGCATCAGCTCGCGAACCGCCTCCGGAATAAGTCCTTGTCCCCAATACGGTACGCCGATCCAAAACCCTATTTCACCTTCCGTATCGGGAAGGCCGATATTGCTTAACTTACCGATCATTAAGGCGATACTGCCTACAGGCTGTCCCGTCTCTTTGAGTACGACCGCGTATGACTCCGGTACGGAGAGGATATTACTGATGACGGTTCTGCTGTTTTCAACACTCGTATGGACAGCCCATCCGGCTGTCGGCCCCACGTCGGGATGACTTGCGTATCGGAAGAGATCTTTTGCATCCGATTCCCTCCACGGGCGAAGCGTCAATCTTTTTGTTTCCAAAATCATTCGGCTCCTCCTCCGGTACCCTTGAAGATGTTACTGTAGATATCCCAATCTTTATCGTTAAATACATTAAACACGACTTTCATTCCGCTTTCACTTTCTTTACAATATGTGCGGACGGTTTCGACGGCGATTTCGGCCGCGCGTTCATTCGGAAACATAAAGACTCCGGTGGAAATGCAGCAAAAAGCGATGCTTTTTACGTTGTACGCTTCGGCAAGATCAAGGCAGGAACGGTAGCAGGACGCGAGCTGCTCTTCGTGTTTTTTTTGCAATCGCCCCTGCACGATAGGCCCTACGGTATGGATCACATACTTGCACGGCAAATTGAATGCAGGAGTGATTTTTGCGCTTCCCGTCGGCTCTTCGTGCCCCTGTTTTTGCATAATGTCGGCGCACACGGCGCGCAGCTGAATGCCTGCGAATGTGTGGATGCAGTTGTCGATGCATGCGTGGCAGGGCTGCCAGCATCCGGTCATGCCGCTGTTTGCCGCGTTTACGATCGCGTCTACTTTGAGCCTTGTGATGTCGCCCTGCCAAAGGTACATATTCCCGCCGCCTTGTCCGGTAACCGGTGTTAAATCGGCAAAATCGGTAATGCCGCGCTCTCGACCTGCTTCCTGTAAATACTCGTCCTGTATGCGCAAAAATTCTTCGCTTGCAGGCTCGGGCGGACGGACATTCATGAGGGAGCGGAGCAGGCGTTTTTGTTCATTCTCATCGTCCGGTATCTGTACATCGTGATAGCCGGGATTTTCCTTTAAAAGAGAGTCTATTAAAAAAATGCGCCGTTCATTTTGCGTCATAGAAATTCCTCTGTATGATCCGATTGATTATACCGAAAAATGAAAGAGCTGTCTCAAAAATCGATATCTTGAACTTGCAAGAATCCTGCGTTTACTGTAGTATAAGCCTTACGGCGCTTTAGCTCATCTGGATAGAGCAACTGCCTTCTAAGCAGTAGGTAGGCGGTTCGAGTCCGCCATGCGTCAATCTGAGGCGCACAAAAGCTGCGGTCGAGGTTTTCGTTCCGCTGAAAAAATCATCGCGTATGACTGCTCTTATTGTTTTGTACGCCCCCGATATGCATTTTCCTTGAAAAAAATCTTGCAAAAATGAAAAACTCGTGTTAGTATAATTGACAAAAAAAGGAGGTCATTATATATGACAGGTTTACCGTTTATTTTTGTTTTTGTCATTGCGATCATCGTCATGGTGTTTGCGATCTCAAAATTTAAAATTCACCCCTTTATTTCGATCATGTGCATTTCGTTGCTGCTCGGTTTGATCGCCGGCATTCCGCTCGTCAACGTGAAAACCGCCGACGGAAAAACGGTGCAGGGACTTGCAAACGTCATCGGAGCGGGCTTTGCCGGTACGTTTACGAGCATCGGTATCGTCATCATCCTCGGTGCGCTCATCGGTTCGATACTCGAAAAAACGGGAGCTGCGCTGAAACTCGCCGATATGATCATTCATCTCGTCGGGAAAAATCATCCCGTCCTCGCCGTAGAACTTATGGGCTGGGTCGTTTCCATTCCCGTGTTCTGCGATTCCGGTTTCGTTATCTTAAACCCCATCCGCAAAGCGCTTGTCAACAGGACCGCCGCTTCTTCCGTTGCAATGACGACGGGGCTTTCGTTCGGTTTGTATATCTCGCACGTATTTATCCCGCCGACGCCGGGTCCGATCGCCGCTGCGAATACGCTCGGTATCGGCGACAATCTTTTGCTCGTTATGGGCATGGGCGCGCTCTGTTCTATTTTGCCGCTCATCGCAGGTTATTTTTTTGCAAAATACATCGGTGCCCGCGTCCGTGCGGACGATGAAGCCGATGCGGGGCAGGTGACGAAAAGCTACGAACAGCTCGTTGCCGAATTTAAAAAACTTCCGAACGGCTTTAACGCGCTCGCGCCGATAGTCGTTCCCGTTATCCTCATGGCGGCGTCATCCGTTGTCTCGATGGCAAAGATGCAAGGCTTCGGGATCGATGTTGTTAAATTTCTCGGAACTCCGGTTATCGCGCTCGGCGTGGGTACCGCCTTTGCAGTGCTCCAGCTCAAGCTTGCCGATAAAATAAAGGATTTTTACGCTATCGTCGAAGAGACGCTCAAAGTGACCGGTCCGATCCTGTTTATCACGGCTGCCGGCGGCGTTCTCGGAAAAGTTATCGCGTCTTCCGATATGGTGAACTATATCAAAATGCACGCGACGGTGCTCCAGACGATGGGTATATTCTTCCCGTTTATCCTCTCCGCGATTTTGAAAACGGCTCAAGGCTCTTCGACCGTCGCGCTTGTAACTTCTGCAGGCATCATCGCGCCGCTGCTTCCGGTGCTCGGTCTCGATTCTCCGGTACGGGCGGCTCTTGCGTGTATGGCGATCGGCGCCGGTGCCATGACCGTAAGTCACGCGAACGATTCGTATTTCTGGGTCGTCACGAATTTCGGCGCAATGTCGCCCGAGCGCGGTTATAGAACGCAGACACTCGGTACGCTCGTACTCGGTATCGCAGGCGTCGTTGAAATATTCATTCTCTCTCTCTTCCTGCACTGATAAAAAACGGGAGAAGCACAAAGCAGCGCTCTCCCGTCTTATTGCACAATCCGGGCACCGCTAACAATCGATTACGCTTTAGCGGTGCTCATTGATTTTAGGGAACCTCTATCCTATCTTTTGCAAAATCCAATCGCGGAGTACGACGGCGTTATTGTGTTCGCTGTCCTTTGCGCCGTAGAGGAGCGTTACATTTTTCGTTTTGAGCCTTTCGGCGCATTCGGCTGCAAATTGTTTTGCTTCCTCGTTTTTTGAAAGTTCTTTTTTGTATGCGGCACGAAACATCGGAAATTTTTCCGGTTCGTGATTGAAATCTTTTCGAATTTCGTTCGACGGCGCAATATCTTTGAGCCAACCGTCGATGGCGGCATTTTCTTTTTTTAATCCTCGCGGCCACAGGCGGTCTACGAGACAGCGCTCTCCGTCATCGTCCGATGCGGGAAGATATACTCTTTTGATAAGCAATTTTCCTTTCATAGTTACCATATCATACTTTTATCGCTCAAGTTCCGCAATAACACCGCACTTATTTTTATTCGTCCAAAATACGGCCGTCGCATGAAACGGTGACGACCCGCCACGGAATAAATTTTCCGCTCGCTTTCAACGCGTTTACCGCAGCGTTTTCGATGCCGCCGCAGCAGGGCACTTCCATGCGGACGACGGTGAGGCTTTTGATATCGTTTTCGCCGATAATCGCAGCGAGCTTTTCCGTGTAGTCGCCTTCGTCGAGTTTCGGACAGCCGATGAGCGTCGTTTTACCTTTGATAAAATCGTTGTGAAAATTTCCGTATGCGTAAGCGGTACAGTCCGCCGCGATCAAAAGATGCGCGCCGTCGAAATACGGAGCGCGGAGCGGGGCGAGCTTGATCTGCACCGGCCACTGCCGAAGCTGCGATGAGAGGACGTGCATCGCTTGAAAAGCCGGGGAGGGCGAAGCGTCGGCGCTTTCCCGATCAAACGCTCGGAGTGCGGAACCCGGACAGGCAGTCGGACGGTGCTCATGCAGGGGAGATGCGGCGCTGCGATCGAAGGTGCGCAAAGCGGATCCGGGACATCCTCCCGCACGATGAAAACTTCTTTCGGGACGGCACTCTTCCTGCTGCGTGTGAAGGGCGGCGCGCGAGGCTTTGTGAGCGGCGACCGCTTTTTCATCGTAGGCTGCAGCTTCTCTCTCTTCAAAAGTGATAGCTCCCGTCGGGCATTCGGGAAGACAGTCTCCCATGCCGTCGCAGTAATCGTCGCGGATGAGTTTCGCTTTGCCGTCTACCATGGCGATAGCGCCTTCGTGGCAGGCGGTCGCGCAGGCGCCGCAGCCGTTGCATTTTTCCCGATCGATATGAATGATTTGCCGTTTCATAATTTTTCCGTAAAAGTTTCCGTGTAATAAACGCACGTTTTTAAGCGAACGTTGTTTTATCGGTATAATTCAATCTTGTTAAATTATACCGCTTTTTAAAGAATGAATACGTTGGAAAAACAACGCATTTTGAAAAACGCGACATTCGGCCTAAAAATATGCGGACGGCAATTTACTCGCTGCGGTTTTTCAAATACAGGATGCGCTGGTTCCGTGAGCCTCGGAACGCGAGCGTTATGTCCCGCTCTGCTTCGATAAAAGGTCCGTCGATGAGCACGTCGATGAGGGAGAGCATTTCATCCGTCGCTTCGCAGTGTTTCCGTCCGCCGGAAAGCAGATCCGCTTCGTACACGTAGCCCGTGTAGCACCATATCGTTTTGTGCGGAAAGGCTTTTTTGACGCGGCGCAAAAAGGGGAGGATATCCCGCTGGTTTTCTTCTTCGAAGGGCTCTCCTCCGAGCACGGTGAGACCCGCGATATAATCGGGTTCGAGTGCGCGGATGATTTCGTTTTCAGTTTCTTTTGTGAATTCCTTGCCGTAGAGGAAATCCCATGTTTCTTTTTGAAAGCATCCCTTGCAGCAGTTGCGGCAGCCGGAGACGAAGAGCGAAACGCGTACTCCTTCTCCGTCGGCCACATCCGTTTTTTTTATGGCGCCGTAGTACATTACAAGTGCAGCACGCGCTCTTTTATCTCCTGCGTGCGTCCCTGATTCCAGTACTGTGTGCCGATATAGCCGCAGGTACGGCGCGCTACATTCATCTTCGCCTGATCGCGGTTGCCGCAGTTGGGACATTCCCACACGAGCTTGCCGTCGGTATCGGAAGCGATGCGGATTTCGCCGGTAAAGCCGCAGCTTTGGCAAAAATCGCTTTTCGTATTGAGCTCCGCGTACATGATATTGTTGTAGATGTGTTTTAAAAGTGCCATGACCGCTTCCATATTGTTTTCCATGTTCGGCACTTCGACATAGCTGACCGCACCTCCGGGAGAAAGCTCTTGGAACTGCGCTTCGAATGTCAGCTTTTCAAACGCGTCTATCGGCTCGGTGACGTGCACGTGGTAGCTGTTGGTGATATAGTTTTTATCGGTAACGCCGGGAATGATGCCGAAGCGCTGTTTTAAACACTTGGCGAATTTATACGTCGTGCTTTCAAGCGGAGTGCCGTACAGCGAAAAGGCGATCGTCGTTTCTTTTTTCCATTCGGCGCACGCATCGTTTAGGCGGTGCATGATAGCAAGCGCAAAAGGCGTCGCTTCGGGATCGGTGTGCGATTTTCCTGTCATATAGCGCACGCATTCGCAGAGTCCCGCGTATCCGAGCGAAATCGTCGAATAGCCGTCGAACAAAAGCTTATCGATTTTTTCACCCTTTGCGAGGCGCGCGATCGCTCCGTTTTGCCACAGGATCGGAGCCGCATCGCTTTTCGTTCCGAGAAGGCGCTTGTGACGGATCATGAGCGCGCGGCGGCACAGCTCAAGCCGTTCGTCCATGATGCGCCAAAATTTTTCCGTATCGCCGCCCGAAGAGCAGGCGACATCGACGAGGTTCAGCGTGACCACGCCTTGGTTAAAGCGTCCGTAGAATTTCGGCTTGCCGTTTTCGTCGCGATAAACCGTGAGAAAAGAGCGGCAGCCCATGCACGGATAGCAGTTGCCCTCTTTGAGTTCGAGCATCTTTTTTTCGGAAATGTAATCGGGTACGAGACGCCTTGCCGAACACTTCGCCGCAAGTTCGGTGAGATAATAATATTTCGAACTGCGCTCGACGTTGTCGTCTTCGAGTACGTAAATGAGCTTCGGGAAGGCGGGGGTGATCCACGCACCGGCTTCGTTTTTGACGCCCTGATAGCGCTGCTTGAGCGTTTCTTCGATGATGAGCGCCAAGTCCGATTTTTCCTGTGCGCTCTTAGCTTCGTTCAAATACATAAAGACCGTGACGAAGGGCGCCTGTCCGTTCGTCGTCATCAGCGTAATCACTTGGTATTGGATCGTTTGCACGCCCCGCTTTATTTCATCGCGCAGGCGGTTTTCGACGATGTATGAAAATTGCTCATCCGTTACGGAAAGCTTCGTCGTCGCGATCATCTCTTTCGTTTCTTTTTCGATTTTTTTGCGGCTCACGTCTACGAAGGGCGCGAGGTGTGCAAGCGAAATGCTCTGGCCGCCGTACTGACAGCTTGCAACTTGAGCGATGATCTGAGTGGCGATATTGCACGCGGTCGAAAACGAATGCGGCCGGTCGATTTTCGTATTGCTGATGACCGTGCCGTTTTGCAACATATCTTCGAGATTGACGAGGTCGCAGTTATGCATGTGCTGCGCAAAATAGTCGGCGTCGTGAAAGTGGATGATGCCTTCGGCGTGCGCTTTTGCGATATCTTCGTCGAGCAAAAAGCGCCTCGTGATGTCTTTGCTCACTTCTCCGGCCATATAGTCGCGCTGGACGCTGACGACCGTCGGGTTTTTGTTCGAGTTTTCCTGTTTGACTTCTTCGTTGTTTTCATCGAGCAAACTTAAAATCTGCGCGTCCGTCGTATTCGCTTTTCTCATGAGCGCGTGACGATAGCGGTACGTGATATACGTTTTTGCGACGTTGTATGCGCCGCATCTCATGATGCCGTTTTCGACGCGGTCCTGGATCGTTTCGACGTCGAGCGCGTGCCCGCCTCTCGCGCATTCGATTTCGATGTCATCGGCGACGGAATCGATCTGCTCTTGCGTGAGGCGCTCGGTTTCCGGCACCTGTTCGTTTGCTTTTGAAATCGCAACCGTTATCTTTGAGCGGTCGAACGGAACTTCCGCACCGCTTCGCTTTATGATTTTCATATATTCCCCTGATATTTTCGGTAAAATCGATATAAAATTGATATCGATATAATTTTAGCGCTATATATAGCGCCTATTGATAATAAAACTACCAGATATAGCGTTTTTAGTCAAGCGAAATATAAAAAACAGCACATATATTAAAAAAAATCGATTTTTGCTATACTCGAGCTATGGCCGAAGCGTTTTTACAGTATACGTCGCTCGCGCACGCGCTCACGGATATCTTCGGGCGCGGCATTTCGATTTCGCACACCGAGCGGCTTTCAGGCGGCGACATAAACAAAGCGTACGCGCTCATCCTTTCAGACGGTAAGCGCATTTTTATGAAAGCAAACGCAAAAGAAAACGCCGCTTTTTTTAGCGCCGAAGCGACAGGTCTTTTTGCGATCGCATCGACGGGTACGATCGCCGTTCCGCACGTTTTGGGCGCGGGTACGGACGACGGAGAGCATGTTGGCTATTCTTTTTTACTCCTCGACTATATCGATCCCGGTGAAAAAGACGATGCGTATTGGAAAACGTTCGCCCGCTCTCTTGCAGCTCTGCACCGGGCGGACTGCGCTTCTTTTTCTTCCGGTAAAAAGTTCGGTTTTATCGAAAACAATTTTATCGGAGCGGCCGAACAGATAAATGCGCCGTCCGATTCGTGGGTCGATTTTTTTCGTGAATGCCGCCTCGCTCCGCAGTTTAAAAAAGCTTCCGGGTATTTCGATACGGCGATGAACGGAAAAATTATTAAACTGCTCGAACGCATGGAAAACTTTATCGCAGAGCCGGAAGCTCCTTCTCTTTTGCACGGCGACTTGTGGAGCGGAAACCTTATGTGCGCTTCCGGCGGCAAAGCCGTTCTTATCGATCCCGCATGCTATTGCGGAAATCGGGAAGCGGATATCGCGATGACTGAACTTTTCGGCGGGTTTCCGCGCATATTTTACGACGCGTATAACGAAGCCTATGCGCTTGAGGCGGGCAGGGAAGAGAGGCGTGATCTGTACAATCTCTATCATATAGTAAATCATTTAAATCTCTTCGGCAGGGCATATTTTACTGCCGTATGCGACATCGTAAACGAATATAGTTGATATGCAAACATATTTGACATGATTTGAAAATGCAGTTATGATAAAAGCCGGCCATGAAGTTGCTATTATCGGCTCATCTTCGCCGGAGTCGCTTTGCTTGCGGTGAGTGCGGTCTTAAACGATATTGAAATTAATAATTTTTTTGTGCGGATACAATGTTTTGAAAGCGTACGCTTCGTACAAAAAGAATATGGGAGTATGTTATGGAAAAGGTTGCAAAGGTTCAGTGGGACGATTCCTATCTTTTGAATATACCGGAGATAGACAGTCAACATAAGCGGCTGCTCGCTATTGCAAATGAGCTTTATGATGCGGTGGAAGGATCTCCCGAAGATTATAAACTGAAGATGTCGAAAGTGCTTAAATCATTGACCGATTACACCGTTTACCACTTTACCGAAGAAGAAAAATTTATGGCAAAATACGGTTATCCCGCGACGAGTACGCATAAGGTTGCGCACGACGCGTTCGTGCGGGAAGTCGAAATACAGGTACGCAAGCTCGACGGCGGTACTCAGGATGATGCGCTCAAATTTTATTCTTTTATCGTAAACTGGGTTTTGATGCACATCGCGCGCGCCGACCGCATTTGGGGTAAATTCGTTTCGCAAAAATTGGAACAATAGCAAAACGCAGCGGAACGCGGCCGCTTCCGTTTCGGACTTTTTTATTCGTGCGGAGGGTTTAATACTCCGACGCCGCTTGAAGTTTCGCTGCGAGGCTGCGTCGGGGTCGTTGATTAAAATTGCCGCCGATCGATTCGCGTTCGGCGGTTTTTTTTATGTTCCGTATTGATTTTCGATATCGCGTATTTGATCGCGGATGACGGCGGCCTTTTCGTATTCGAGACGGTCGGCGGCTTCAGCCATTTCGTTTTTAAGAGCGGCGATAAGCTTTTTGCGCTGAGAAGGCACAAAGAGGTTCGCGCTTTTTTTGAGGACGGCCAGTTCGACCGCCGCCGTTTCTTCG
Organism: Treponema sp. Marseille-Q4523; assembly: GCF_016901105.1. Lineage (NCBI taxonomy): Bacteria > Pseudomonadati > Spirochaetota > Spirochaetia > Treponematales > Treponemataceae > Treponema > Treponema sp. Marseille-Q4523. Next base: position 52,347 of record NZ_JAFEVM010000006.1, read on the forward strand.
GCTTCTTTTTCTTCGTGCACTAAAATATCTTCGACCGCTTTTGCGATCGTCTTCGGCGTAATGCCGTGTTCTTTGTTGTACGCTTCCTGAATTTCGCGCCGGTGCTTCGTTTCGTTCAGCGCTTCCTGCATCGCATCGCTCATCCTGTCCGCATACATGACGACCGTTCCCTCCGCATTCCGCGCCGCCCGTCCGATGATTTGGATCAAGCTCGTCGCCGATCTCAAAAATCCGATTTTATCGGCATCGAGGATCGCGATAAACGACACTTCCGGCAAATCGATCCCTTCGCGCAAAAGGTTGATGCCGATGAGTACGTCGAACTCTCCCGCACGCAGCCCTTTTAATAATTCGACGCGCTCGAAAGTTTCGACTTCGGAGTGAATGTATTTTACTTTGAGCGAAAGACCGAGCAGGTAGTCGGTCAAATCTTCTGCCATTTTTTTTGTCAGCGTCAGAACGAGGCTGCGTTCGTTTTTTGCGATGCGCTTTTTGATTTCGTTGTAGATGTCTTCCATCTGACCTTCGCTCGGCCGCACTTCGACGATCGGGTCGAGAAGGCCGGTGGGTCTGATGAGCTGTTCGACCACTTGCGTGCTCTGTTTTACTTCTTCTTTTCGCGGCGTTGCGCTCACGTAGATGACTTGGTTGAGCTTTGCGGAAAATTCGGCAAACTTGAGCGGGCGATTATCGAGCGCGCTCGGCAGGCGGAAACCGAAATCGACGAGGTTTTGTTTTCGGCTCCGATCTCCTTCGTACATCGCGCCGAGCTGCGGGACGGTGACGTGCGCTTCGTCGAGCATGCACAAAAAATCGTCGGGAAAATAGTGGAGGAGCGTCGCGGGCGGCTCTCCCGTTTTTCGTCCCGTGATCGGTGCGGAATAGTTTTCGATGCCCGGACAGTAGCCCATCTCTTTCATCATTTCGATATCGTACGTCGTGCGCGTTTTGAGGCGCTCGTATTCGAGCGGCTTTTTTTGCGCTTCAAGTTCGGCGAGGCGAACGTCGAGTTCCCTTTGTATGCGCTCGGTTGCGGCGACGAGCAGTTCGTGCGGTACGACAAAGTGGCGTGCGGGGTAGATGACCGTTTCGTCCAAATCTTCGATCGTCTTTCCCGTCATCACGTTGAAGCGCTTTATCTTTGCGACTTCATCCCAATCGAATTCGATTTTATACGCTTCGTCCGTTTCCATGTATGCCGGAAAGATTTCCATGACGTCGCCGCGGATTCTGAAATTGCCCCGCTCCAATACGGCGTCGTTGCGCTTGTACTGCAGCGCGATAAGTTCTTCTGCGATCGTATGTGTAGTGCGCGATTCTCCCTTTTCGATGTGTACGCGCATCTCTTTGTATAAGTCCGGCATACCGAGGCCGTAGATGCACGACACCGTTGCAACGACGACGACGTCGCGCCGCTCCATAAGGCTGTACGTCGCAGCCAAGCGCATCCGGTCGATTTCATCGTTTATCGACGCGTCTTTTTCTATATACAAATCCCGTGCGGGCACATATGCTTCGGGTTGATAATAATCGTAGTACGAAACGAAATATTCGACGGCGTTGTCGGGGAAAAAACTTTTAAACTCGCGATACAGCTGCGCCGAAAGAGTTTTATTGTGGCTGATGATGAGCGTCGGACGCTGCACGCGTTCGATGATTTTCGCCATCGTAAAAGTTTTGCCGCTTCCGGTTACGCCTTTGAGCGTCTGGTACTTGTCGCCGCGTAAAAAACCTTCGGCAAGCGCGTCGATCGCCTGTTTTTGGTCGCCCGCCGGTTCGTACGGAGACACTACGTGAAATTTGCGCATACCGTAAATATACCGTACCGTGCGGTAAAAGGCAAAAGGGTCTGCCTTTCGGGGAAATCGATTTTCCGAGCTCTATTTAAAAAGTTGATAAAGTGCCGGTCGGCAGTATGGTAAATCGATATAGCCAATTTTATTGACAAATAGCCAGGATCGCCGTATACTGTGCGTATGTGCAGATCGTCGATCTACGATGCGAGAAACAATTTTTCAGCTCTCATAAAGATGGCGGAAGCGGGGGAAAGCGTCGAGCTTACCCGCCGCGATAAGCCGGTGGCCGTCATCATCAGCTATGAAGCATACCGTGAACGACATATTCGGCGGCAAAATTGGCTTTCCGAATGGAGAAAAGCTCACGAGGACAGCTTGCTCGATGAGGGCTTGCCCTATGTCAGATCGCGAGAGATGCCCGATCCTAAGAAAGCTCAAAAACTTTGGTCGGAAAAATGAAAGCGATATACTTATTGGATACGAATGTTATTTCCGAATTTGCAAAGAAAATTCCTAATGAACATGTATTGGAACGGTACTACGCAAGCGAAACACGCTGTGCGATCCCCGCCGTCGTTTGGCAGGAATTAATATACGGATTGGAAAAGATGCCCGAAGGCAAGAGGCGACACATCGTTGCAGATGCGATCGAGAACCTCAGATCAAATATGGATATCATCCCCTACGATGCGTTTGCCGCCGGCATTTGCGGAGAACTTTCGGCGCGCTGCGATGCAGCGGGTACGCCGAGCTCTTATGCGGATACGCAGATTGCGGCGACAGCCGTAGCAAACAATATGATCCTCGTAACACACAATGAGCGGGATTTCGCGGCACTCTGTAAAATCAGTATGCTGAAAATCGAAGACTGGGCGCGGTAAAATCAATCAGCCGGTATACTTTCCAAACTCGACATTTGACTTATTGATTTTGCTGCGGCGGAGCGAGCGTTACGTTTATCGTCAAATCTCTGCGATTTCGGCGGATCGTCATCGAAACCGTATCTCCGGGGCGCTTGTCTTCGAGCGCGGAAAAATAATCGGCAAGGGAGGCTATCGCGATGTCGTCGATCTTCGTTACGATGTCGCCGCCGAGGAAGATTATCGAGCGGCCGTAGTTTGCCCGCTGCGTGCCGCCTCGTATACCGGCTTTGTCCGCGTTTCCGTTTTTCGTCACTTCCGAAACGAGCACGCCCGCCGACACGTCGAGACCCGCGTACTGCACGATCGTCCGGTTCAGCTGTACGATCGACATCTGTACAATGCCGCGGTTTACGCGCCCGTAGCGTATCAAATCGGAAACGACGCGCACGGCGGTTTCCGCAGGGATCGCAAATCCGACGCCGGCGGAGCTTCCCGAAGGCGATACGATCATCGTGTTGATACCGACCATGCGCCCTGCAGTATCCAAAAGCGGACCGCCCGAATTTCCCGGATTGATTGCGGCATCGGTTTGAATCATGTTGCGGATGATCCTGTTGTTGTTGTTCCGCACGGGTCGCGCGAGTCCCGAAACGATTCCCGTCGTCATCGTACGGTCGAGTCCGAACGGGTTTCCGATCGCGATGACTTTTTGTCCGATTTTGACTTTGCTCGAATCTCCGAATGAAATCGTTTTTAAAACCGTACCTGCAGGCGGCGTGAATTTAATAACTGCCAAATCGCTTTCGCTGTCCTGTCCGACGATCTCCGCTTCGTACTGTGTGCCGTCTGAAAGCGACACGTAGATTTCCGACGCATTTTGGATAACGTGCACGTTCGTGACGATATATCCGCGCTTGTCGATGATAGAGCCGCTTCCCGTTCCTCCGTCTTCGACTATCGGTTCGAGAAACCAGTTTACGCCGGCGATCTTCGTGCTGATGTTTACGACCGATTCGGCGCACCGGTCGTAGACGTTGATATTTTGCTGTTCGTCTTCCGTAAAACCGGATGCATCCGCAACGGGACGCAGCGGGAGGGCGGCGCTTTGTTCGAAAACCGGATAGCTTTCGGCGGCCGTTTGATTTTCAAAATCGCGCTGCGCTTCGGCAGGCTGCGATGTATCTTCCCCGATGCCCGCGAACGACGCAAATGAGCCGATGTTTCTATCGATAAAAACCGCTGTCGCTGCGGTGATTACGACTGCCGCGGCGATTGCACGTATGAATTGCGTTTTCGAATAAAGCTTCATATCGATAATGATATCGATTTAAAAGCGATGCGTCAAATCGAAGGTGTAGAATTCCGGCGACGGTAGAAGCCGAGCCGTATTCGGATTAATCGCACGCTTTATCGCAGCCGCTGAATGCGCTCTGTCGTTATTCCGCAGGCGTAAAAAGCAGATCGTGTTCGAGAAAACTGAAATACGAATCACGGTCGAGGATGATGTGATCGAGCAGCGTGATGCCGATGATTTTCGACGCTTCTATGAGCGTCTTCGTCGTTTCGATATCTTCTCTGCTCGGTGCGCAGCTGCCCGACGGATGATTGTGGCATACGATCATCGCCGCTGCATTTTCGACGAGCGCTTCCGAAAAGATTTCGCGCGGATGAACGATCGTTCGATTGATCGTGCCGACGCTTACGACGCGTATCTTTATGATTTCGTGTCCGCCGTTGAGCGTTATGCACAGGAAGTGTTCTTTCGGCAGCACCGAATAATTTTTCACAAAGGGCACGACATCTTTCGGCTGCGTGATGACCGAATGCAAGTGCGCGTTTCGTCTGCGTCCGAGTTCGATCGCGGCCGCTACGGCGAGGCTTTTTCCCGTTCCCATGCCTTTGATCGCCAAAAGATCCGGCACGATGTTTTTGTCGTCCGATTCGTACAATGCTTCGACGACGCTGCGCGCGAGGCGGCGCACGGGCGATTTTTTTGTGCCGCTCCCGAGTATGAGCATGACAAGCTCTTCATCGCTCGGATATGAAAATCCGTGTTTTAAAACCTGTTCCCGTACGTCCGGTTTTGCGTTTTGCTGATAGTTCATCACTTAATAATCGAAAAAATGTTGCGATTTCGGAGTTTTTGCTCGAAGTTTTTACGATAAAATCGTGCGTTTGTTCGTATGCACATGCGCGGTATTCGTACATCGGAATTTTGCGCCCTCGTTTGCGCGGTATTCGTATGTCGGACTGATCGCTGCCGTTTGTATCGGAACGCTCACGAAGAAGGGACGCGGTGCCGAAAATATCGATATGACAAGATCGGAAAAAATACTGTCGGGAATAAAAAAGGCCGAAAAAAACGGAGGGCGTCCGTCGAAATCGGCTTTATTTTGCCGCATCGCACTGCCGTGTGCCTGCGCTGCGATTTTCGTTTCGTGTGCGACGCTTTCGTTTGAAAGGCCTGCAGCATCGCGGAGCCTTACGGGCGAGGGTGTTTTTTCAGCGACGGAACTCGCATCGTTTTTACGCTCTCATAACCCCGCGATACGCAAAGAGGATGCCCTCTATATTGCGCAGTGTTATATTTCGGAAGCACACGACGAAGGTATCAATTCCGACGTCGCCTTCGCGCAGATGTGCCTCGAAACGGGATTTTTGAGATTCGGAGGTCTTGTCACCGAAGATATGCACAATTACTGCGGACTCGGGGCGACCGGAAGCGGATCGGCTCCCGACCGTTTTCCGACGGTACTGCTCGGCGTACGCGCGCACATCCAGCATTTGAATGCGTACGGAGATACCGACGAACTCGTCAATCCCGTCGTCGATAAACGCGCCAAATTCGTCTCTCCGCGCGGCAAAGCGCCGACGGTTTTCGAGCTTGCAGGGACGTGGGCGTCCGATAAAAAATACGGCGAAAAGCTCGACGCGCTCCTTTCTCGTATGGAGCGGAAGTAGGATATCGACCGTTTATATGCGCATCGAGCGGCGCGTCGGACGTATCGAGAACGGTATAACGGTATAGCCATAAATTTTTATTGATTTATGTACATATATGATGTACTATAAAGATGTGGAACGGAATACGGATTTTGTCTATCTTGATACTTTTGTATGGGATACGGCAAAGAATGAATACAATAAGGCTAACCACGAAAAATTATCTTTCGAAATGGCAAGTCGTGTATTCAATGATCCGTTACTTTATGAAGATTATGATTTTGTACATTCCAATGATGAGGATAGGGAAAAGTATATCGGACGAATAGAGGGGCTTTACATCACAAGTGTTATTGCAACAGAAAGAGGAGAACTGATAAGGCTTATATCTGCACGGCGGGCAACGCCGAAGGAGATCAAACTGTATGAAGAAAATGCAAAGAGAATACAAGGTTATTGATTTTCCCCCGCTGACAGCAGAGGAAAAAGCAACGCTTGAAGAAATGGCAAGCCGCCCTGCAAGTGAGATAAACTGCGATGACATTCCCGATAGTAAACCGACTGCAAACGGCGGCTTTTATTATATTCAATCTTTGAAAATGCCTAAGACGGACATTCACACAAAAATTGACAATGATAATCTTGCATGGCTAAAACAAGCGGGAAAAGGCTATCAGGCGAGACTGAATAATGTAATACGCTGGGCAAGGCTCAATAATTGCCCTATCTCTCAGATGTAGAAAACTACATGAAGATATTTCTAAAAACTCACCTTTAGCGATCCTTATCCGCAATGCCGAAGTCGATCGACGGAGTTGTAAGCGTTATCGACTTATTCGGTGTATATTATGTACAATGATTTCATTATCGGAGTTTTATTTTGTTTGATTATTTTTGCATTATGTGCGATAATACTTTTTTATGAAAGCGATAGAGCTTGAAAAAGCGTATAACCCGAAAGATTTTGAAGACCGCATATACAAAGCATGGGAAGAGGGCAATTGGTTTAAACCCGCGTCCGATCCCGCCTCTCCCGTTCATGCCGAATACGAAAAACGTATGGCGGGCAAGTCGCCCGACGAGATAAAAGCCGCGACGTTTTCAGTCGTCATTCCGCCTCCGAACGTAACGGGTGTTTTGCACGTCGGACACGGGCTGAACAATACGCTGCAGGACATCGTCGTGCGCTATCACCGTATGAAAGGCGACAACACGCTGTGGGTGACGGGCACCGATCACGCGGGTATCGCGACGCAGAACGTCGTCGAGCGCGCGCTGAAAAAAGAAGGCAAATCGCGGGGCGACATAGGCCGCGAAAAATTTCTCGAGCGCACGTGGGCGGTAAAAGACGACCACCATGCGACGATCGTCAAACAGCAGCGGAAGCTCGGCAACAGCACCGATTGGGATCGCGAGCGCTTTACGATGGACGAAGGACTTTCGCGCGCGGTGCGCGACGTGTTCGTAACGCTCTATGAACGCGGACTCATCTATCGCGGACATTATCTTGTCAACTGGTGTCCCCGCTGCGGTACCGCGCTTGCGGATGACGAAGTCGAACACACGGATACGGCCGGTGCGATGTATCACATCTATTACGAATACGCCGACGGTCCCGCGCCCGACGGTTCGACAAAAATCGAAATAGCGACGACGCGCCCCGAAACGCTGCTCGGAGATACGGCCGTCGCCGTAAATCCCTCCGACGAGCGCTATAAAGGTATCGTCGGAAAAAAATTAAAATTGCCGTGTACCGACCGCGTCATTCCGCTCATCGCCGATGCGTATGTCGATAAAGACTTCGGCACCGGTATGGTAAAGATCACGCCGGCGCACGATCCGAACGACTGGCTGGTCGGAAAGCGAAACGATCTCGACATTATCAATATATTGAATCCCGACGGCACGCTGAACGATAACTGCCCCGAACGCTACCGCGGGCTTTCCTGTGCAAAAGCGCGGACTCTGATCATCGAAGATTTGAAAGCGCAAAATTTATTCAAGGGTGAAGAAAAGATCACGCATGCGGTCGGACATTGCTATCGCTGCAATACCGTCGTCGAACCGTATTTAAGCGATCAGTGGTTTGTCAAAATGCAGCCGCTTGCACAAAAAGCGCTCGGTGCGTGGAAAAACGGCGATATCGAATTTTTCCCGCGTAAATGGGAAAACACGTATAAAGTATGGCTCGAAAATATCCGCGACTGGTGCATCAGCCGTCAGCTGTGGTGGGGGCACCGCATTCCGGTGTGGTACTGCAAAAAATGCGGGGAGACGATCGTTTCGCGCGAAGACGTGCACGTCTGTCCGAAGTGTTCGTCGACCGAACTCGAACAGGATCCCGACGTGCTCGACACGTGGTTTTCTTCATGGCTGTGGCCGTTCAGCACGCTCGGCTGGCCGGAGGAGACCGACGATTCGGCAAAGTTTTATCCGACGAGCGCGCTCGTCACCGCCTACGACATCATCTTCTTTTGGGTGAGCCGCATGATCATGGCGGGCATCGAATTTACGGGCAAAGCGCCGTTTCACGACATCTACATTCACGGACTCGTGCGCGACAGGCAGGGCAGAAAGATGAGCAAGTCGCTCGGCAACGGAATCGATCCGCTTGAGATCGTCGATATGTACGGAAGCGACGCGTTCAAATTTACGCTCGGCTTTATGTGCGCGCAGGGGCAGGACGTTTTAATCGACAGGGAATCGTTTAAGCTCGGAAGCCGTTTTGCGAACAAAGTGTGGAACGCGAGCCGCTATATACTCGGAAATCTCGAAGGGCGGAATCTCGTTCCGGTGCGCGACGAAGATTTAACCGAACTCGACCGGTGGATCTACACGGAGCTCGACAGGTGCGTGCGAGCGGAGCGCGAAGCGCTTGAAAGCTACCGCTACAACGATGCGGCTTCTTCGCTCTACGAATATTTTTGGAACGAATACTGCGACTGGTACGTGGAAGCGACAAAGCTTTCATTTAAAAACGGAAGCGATGCGGAAAAAGACAGAGCGGTTTCGGTTTTGCTCAACGTGCTCGAAGAAAATATCCGCCTCCTCCATCCCTTCCTCCCCTTTGTGACCGAAGAAATCTACGCAAAACTTCCGCTTGCCGAAATTGTTAAAAATAGAAAACTCGCAGGCGCGAATAAAATTCTTTCGACGAGCGACTATAACGGTATGCTCATCGCATCTCCTTTTCCCGAAGCAAGCGACGCGCGCGTCGATGAAAACGTAACGCGGCGTTTCAATGTGCTTCGCGAGCTCATAAAAGGCGTTCGCGCGCTCCGCGCTGAGTGCGGCATCGATCCCGCTTCGAAAATACGCCTTGCGCTTATGATCGAAAAGGGCAGCGCTGCGGAAGTCTGTGCTGAAAAATCCGATATCATCATGCTGCTTGCGGGAATCTCGCACATCGATTTTGTCGATGAAAAGCCCGCCTCTTCGATAGGTACCGTCGTACCGGGCGCCGAAGCCTTTTTGCTCATAGACGAAAGCATCGACAAAACGCAGCTCGCCTCTCGCTTTCAAAAAGAAAAAGCCGAAGCCGAAGCGATCGTCGCCCGTTCGGAAGCCAAGCTTTCGGGCAAATTCGCAGAGCACGCTGCGAAAGAACTCGTCGAAGCGGAAAAGGCGAAGCTCGAAGAAAACAGGCGCCGCATAGAAAAACTTGCGTCGTATATGCAAAGCTTGTAAGAGGCGGGGCCGATGAAACGATTGAAGTACAAAATGCATGTCGATCGCTCGGGTAGAATGGACAACAAATCCATGCTCCAGCTGAAAAACATCTATCTCGCGCCGTATATGCAGCTTGCGACGGTACTCATCGGCAAAGCCCGCCATGCCGGCGGCAATATGTTCCGCCATCAGCTCGACACGATGAGCATACTCATCGACTACGGCTATATCGACGCGGTGCTTTTGAAAGCGTCGTGCATTCACGACGTCATTGAAGACGTGCCCGGCTTCGATCCGAATTTAATAATCGACATAGACGAAGACGGGCGGAAAGTATACAAGCTCGTTCTCGAAGTGACGCGAAAAGAAGGAGAGCCGAAAAGCGATTACCTTCGTACCATCATCCAAAGCGGAAGCCAAAAAGCGAAAATATTAAAATGCGCCGACAGGATCAGCAATATGATAAGTCTCGGCTTCGTCACCGATCCCGCGTTTATCGAGCGGTACTGCGACGAAACCGAATTTTTTATTTTGCCGATCGCGCTCGAAGTCGACTACAATATGTATCAGGAACTCATCGGTCTCATTATCTCCCGCCGCCGCTACCTCGAAGAAAGCGGCTATATCGATCGAAAAAAAGACATGCGGCAGGGATAGCTTTTCCGGGGCTTCAACATGAAAAAGTATTTTTTCTCGATATTGTCAACAATTTGGAATTTTTTCGTTTCCCTCTTGCATCTTTTTTGCAAATACTGTATAACTACAGAACGCGTCGTTTTTGCGCGTAAAAGGGTTCTTTGAGAGTCGATCGGAGCGAGCTCCGGTATCCCCGTAAAGTCAACCGATTTCGGTTTTCAGGCGGATACGGCCCTGAGTGCGGATTCTGTTGCCGTCGGCAGCGGAAGTTTATAATAGAAGCATTTCGGGTTTTTGACCGGTCCTAACGGACTGAGGCTCGAAGATGCCAAACCAGTTGTCAAAGCGAGTTTGATGATGATCGGTGGTGTCGGCCAAGGATGTTCCGAAAATATGGAACATTTCGTATGAATACAAATTCTTGTCCGTCAAATTACGTTCATCATATCATTCTCAAAAATAACAATGTGTATGCGAATGCGGCGTTTTCTGTTGGAAATTGTCCCGTTCTGGCTTAAAGTGCAACACATACCATTATGCAATGTCGGACTAGGAAATCCGGCAAGGAGAAAATCATGGCAAAGGAAAAGTTCGTCAGAACTAAACCCCACATGAACGTTGGAACCATCGGTCACGTAGACCATGGTAAGACTACGCTGTCGGCTGCTATCACCCAATATTGTGCAAGAAAATTCGGTGACCACGCGCTCAAGTATGACGAAATCGACAATGCTCCTGAAGAAAAGGCCCGCGGTATCACAATCAATACCCGTCACCTTGAGTACCAGTCCGATAAGCGCCACTATGCGCACATCGACTGCCCGGGACACGCCGACTATATCAAAAACATGATCACCGGTGCGGCACAGATGGACGGTTCCATCCTCGTCGTTTCCGCTCCGGACGGCTGTATGCCTCAGACGAAAGAGCACTTGCTGCTTGCCCGTCAGGTCGGCGTTCCGAAGATCATCGTTTTCCTCAATAAATGCGATCAGTTCGATGCCGCTGAAGCTGCCGATATGACCGAAATGGCGGTCGAAGATGTCAAAGACACGATTGCAAAATACGGCTTTTCCGCCGATACGCCGATCATCAAAGGTTCGGCATTTAAAGCCTTGAATCAGCCCGAAGATCCCGAAAACACGAAGTGTATCGAAGAGCTGCTCACGGCTATGGATACGTGGTTCGACGATCCCGTTCGCGACGAAGACAAGCCCTTCCTCATGCCGCTCGAAGATATCTTTACGATCACCGGACGCGGTACGGTCGTTACGGGCCGTATCGAACGCGGCGTCGTCAATATGAACGACGAAGTTGAAATCGTCGGTATCCGCCCGACGCAAAAGTCGACAGTCACCGGTATCGAAATGTTCCAAAAGACCCTCGATCAGGGTATGGCCGGCGACAATGTCGGTATCCTCCTCCGCGGTATCGAAAAGAAAGACGTCGAGCGCGGTCAGGTCCTTGCAAAGCCGGGTTCCATCCACCCGCACACGAAATTCGAAGCGCAGATCTACGTCCTTACGGAAGCCGAAGGCGGCCGCAAAAAACCGTTCTTCTCCGGCTATCGCCCGCAGTTCTATTTCCGTACGACGGATATCACCGGAACGATCGAACTCGAAGCGAACGTTCAGATGGTAAAGCCGGGCGACAATGTCAAGATCATCGGCGAACTCATCCACCCGATCGCTATGGATGAAGGTCTGAAGCTTGCTATCCGCGAAGGCGGTCACACGATCGCATCGGGACAGGTTACGAAGATTATCGAGTAGTTTTCGAAACGGGCGGCGCTCTTTGCAGCGCCGTTCGCATCGATTGGAGGAATAATGGCAAGTGGTAAGATTCGCGTCACGCTCCATGCGTACGATGTGGAAGTGATCGATCAGAGTGCAAAAGCCATCGTGCAGACTGTTCAGAAAGCGGGTGCTCAAGTTTCGGGGCCGATTCCGCTTCCGACAAAGATCAATAAGATAACGGTGCTCCGTTCGCCGCACGTGAACAAAAAGTCGCGCGAACAGTTTGAGATGCGCACGCACAAACGTCTTATCGATATATTGAATCCGACTTCGGATGTGATGGATTCCCTTATGAAGTTGGAACTGCCTGCCGGTGTTGAAGTAAAAGTAAAGCAGTGATTTCCATTCGGAAATCCGCTGTGTACGGTACGCTCCCGAGGATCCGGGATGACGGCCTGGCCGAAGCGTCCGCGCTTTCAGGCGAACGTTTTTACGGCAAAGCTTGCACGGAATGCCGCGCAGGTTTTGCAAATTTTACAGGAGTATCAGAATGAAAGGTCTGATTGCAAAAAAAGTGGGGATGACGCAGGTATTCGATGAAAGCGGAAACCTTATTCCGGTAACCGTGATCCGCATCGATCCCAATACCGTCATCGCTACGAGAACAAAAGAGCGCAACGGCTACGATGCCGTCGTCCTCGGGATCGACGATGTAAAAGAATCGAGAGTGACGAAAGCGTATAAAAATCAATTTGCGGAAAACATCGCGCCGAAGCGGACATTGAAAGAATTCCGCGATTTCGAAAAAGAAGTGAAAGTCGGCGATCAAATCGGCATGGAATTGTTCGACGGTACGCGCTTTCTCGACGTTACGTCGACGTCAAAGGGTAAGGGCTTTCAGGGCGTTATGAAACGCTGGGGCTTTCACGGCGGACGCGCTTCGCACGGTTCGAAATTTCACCGCGAAGCCGGCGGCACCGGACAGTCGACGACTCCGGGTCATACGTTCAAAAATATTAAAATGCCCGGCCGCATGGGTTTTAAAAAGGTTACGATCCAAAATTTGCAGATCGTCAAAACCGATGCGGATCTGAAAGTGATTATGGTTCGCGGGGCCGTCCCCGGGAATAAAGACTGCACGCTGATCGTCAAGTCCGCGGTAAAAAAATAACGACGGAAGGTGACTCATTATGGAAAAGAAAGTCTTTTCGGTCGACGGTAAAGAGCTGCGTACGATTTCGCTTGACGACGCCGTATTCGGTCTTCCGGTAAATGAAGACGTCATTTACTATGCCGTCACGAATGAATTGGCAAACAGGCGCGTCGGAACCGCTTGCACAAAAGGTCGTTCCGAGGTACACGGCAGCAATGCGAAGCCGTATAAACAAAAGGGTACGGGACACGCCCGCCGAGGCGATAAAAAATCTCCGCTTCTCGCAGGCGGCGGTACGATTTTCGGACCGAAACCGCGCGACTTCGGCTATGCGATACCGAAAAAAGAAAAACGCCTGGCGATGAAATCGATTTTGAGTATGCAGGCGCAGAGCGACCGCTTTACCGTCGTCGAAGATTTTACGATCGACAGCGGCAAAACGAAAGACCTGGTAAAAATTCTCGACAACTTTACAAAAGGCGAGCGCACGGTGCTTATTCTGAAAGATGACGATGTGAAAATCAAACAGGCCGCACGCAATATCCCGTCGCTGCAGTTTTTGTCGTACAACCGCTTGAGCGCGCACGCGCTGTTTTACGGGCGGAAGATCATCGCCCTCGAAAGCGCGGTAAAAAATCTTTCTTCGTTCTACGCGGCGAAAGAAAAGGAGGCTGAATAATGGATATCACGGATATTCTTATCAGGCCGGTTATTTCGGAAAAGGCGAATATGCTGCGCGAGCAGGATAAATACGTTTTCATCGTTCACAAAGATGCGAGCAAAATACAGATCAAAGACGCCGTTCGAAAGCTCTTTAATGTAAAGGTTATCGGCTGCACGACGATGAATATTGGCGGAAAGATGCGGCGTACTCGGGGCATTCCCGGTATGACCGCTTCGTATAAAAAAGCGATCGTGCGCGTCGCCCCTGGTGAAAAGATCCAGGTGTTTGAAGGCGTGTGAGCTTTTTAAGGATTAAGGGGATTTACAATGGCTCTTAAGATATTTAAGCCGATAACGCCGGGTACGCGCGGACGCGTGGACTTGGTGCGAGATCACTTGACGGCAAAGAAACCCGAAAAAACACTTACGTCAGGTATGGTGTCTCATGCGGGCCGCGGAGGCGGCGGACGGATTTCCGTGCGCCATCAGGGCGGCGGACACAAACGGAAGTATCGAGACATCGATTTTAAACGCAATAAACACGGTATTCCCGGTACGGTAAAGACGATCGAATACGATCCGAATCGCAGCGCAAATATCGCGCTCGTGTATTATGCCGACGGCGATAAGCGTTATATCATTGCACCGAAAGGTTTGCAGGTCGGACAGAAGATCATGGCCGGCGAAAACGCCTCTCCGACGGTCGGCAATGCGCTGCCGCTCGGTCTCATTCCCGTCGGTTTTACGGTACACAACATCGAACTGCAGCTCGGACGCGGCGGACAGCTCGCGCGTTCGGCCGGTACGAGCGCGATGATCGCCGGCAATGAAGGCGAGTACGTCATCATCCGCTTGCCGTCGAGCGAAATGCGCAGGATCAACAGTAAGTGCTATGCGACGATCGGTGTTGTCGGAAACGAAGATCACATGAACGTGCGGCTCGGAAAAGCAGGCCGCAGACGCTGGATGGGCGTCCGTCCGACGGTTCGCGGTATGGCGATGAACCCGGTCGATCACCCGCTCGGCGGCGGTGAAGGCGCCGGAAAGGGACGCAATCCCGTTACTCCGTGGGGACAGCCGTGCAAAGGCTACAAAACCCGCAATAAGCGGAAGACGTCGAGCAAATTTATTATTTCGCGCCGTAAGAAGTAAGTGCGGAGGAGCTGACAGTGTCAAGATCGGTTAAAAAAGGCCCTTTCGTCGAAAAGAGCCTCTATAAAAAAGTGCAGGCGATGAACAAAGAATCGGACAGGAAGATGATAAAGACCTATTCCCGCTGTTCGACGATCATCCCTGAAATGGTCGGGAATACGATTTCCGTGTACAACGGCAAGTCGTGGATCCCCGTGTATATCACGGAAAACCTCGTCGGGCATAAGCTCGGAGAATTTTCTCCTACCCGCGTGTTCCGCGCACACGGCGGATCCGATAAGTCCGCTGCAAAGGCGGCCGCACCGAAGGCGGCTCCCGCAGCCGCTCCGGCCGCTAAATAAAGGTGGAAGTTATGGCTGAAAACAAAGGATATAGAGCTGTATCGAAATTTCTTTTCGCATCGCCGACGAAGGTTCGCCCCGTCGCCCATGTGATAAACCAAAAGCGCTGTTCCGAAGCTGCGGTCATTCTTGAAAATATGCCGCAAAAAGGCGCGCGCCTCATCGGCAAAACGCTTAAGTCTGCCGTGTCGAACGCGCTCAACGCGAACAGCAAGCTCGATGAAGATATGCTGTACGTCAAAGAGATCAAAATCGACGAAGGCCCGCGGCTCAAGCGGATTTGGTTCCGCGCCCGTGGCCGCGCAGATCAGCTTTTAAAGCGCATGTGTCATATTACTGTCGTCGTTGACGAAAAGGCGGGAAAATAAAGTGGGTCAGAAAGTTAATCCTATCGGTTTGCGCCTCGGCGTAAACAAAACATGGCAGTCTCGCTGGTATGCGGATCCCCGCGAATATGCGGGTCTCGTCCTCGAAGATTTGAAAATCCGCAAGATGATCGCAAATCTTCCCGAATGCAAAAATGCCGACATCGCGGAAGTCGAAATCATCCGCCATCCGCAGCGCGTGACGATCGTGATCCACACGGCGCGTCCGGGCGTCATCATCGGCGTCAAGGGCGCGACGATCGAAACGATCAGCGCACAGATCCAAAAGCAGCTTGAACCGAAAAAGGTGCAGATCAAAATCAAAGAGATCAAGCGTGCCGATTTGAACGCGACGCTCATCGCCGAAAACGTCGGCCGTCAGCTTGCAGGTCACGGTTCATATCGCAGGGCTTTAAAGCAGGCGATCAACAACGCGGTACGCGCCGGCGCTCAGGGTATCAAGATTCGTCTCGCCGGTCGTCTCGGAGGTGCGGACATGAAGCGTACCGAAGAGCACAAAGAAGGACGCGTGCCGCTTCACACGCTGAGAGCCGATATCGATTACGGTACGTATGAAGCGCAGACGACGTACGGCAAAATCGGCGTCAAAGTTTGGGTGTACAACGGTATGAATTACGGCGTCGAACAGAACGAAGACGCCGGCCAGCTTGTGCGCAAAGGCCGCCGCGAACGCGCTCCGGCGCAGTCCGAAAAACAGGCAAGGAGTTAAGGTATGCCGCTCAGTCCGAAAAGAGTATTGCACCGTAAAGTGCAGCGCGGTAGAGAAAAAGGAAACGCAACGCGCAACAATCACATAGATTTCGGCGACATAGCGCTCGTCGCGACCGAGCCGACGTGGCTCAAAGCGACGGTTATCGAAGCGTGCCGTGTCGCGATCAACCGCGAACTCAGCCGCAAAGGTAAAGTGTGGATCCGCGTATTCCCCGACAAGCCTATTTCAAAAAAGCCGGCTGAAGTCCGCATGGGTAAGGGAAAAGGGGCGCCCGAATTCTGGGCTGCGGTTATCAAGCCGGGTATGATTTTATTCGAAATCGGCGGTGTCGACGTAAAGCAGGCTCACCGCGCGCTCGAACTTGCGCAGAGTAAATTGCCTATTTTGACGAAAATCGCGTACAAGCCGGTTACGGCGTAACGGGAGGATAAGATGGCCGATAAAAATATCAAAGATAAAGAACTGTCTTATGAAGAACTCGTTGCAAAACGCGACAAGATGAAAAAAGAATACATGGATTTACGTTTTAAGATGGTAATCTCCCATGTAGATAATCCGCTTCAAAAACGTACGATGCGCCGCGAAATCGCCCGCTTAAATACGTTCATCCGGCAAAAGTGCCCCGCGGCGCAAAAATCTGCCGAAGCAAACAAATAGGAGCTGAACCGTGGAAGAGCAGACTGTTCAGGTAAAAAAGCCGAATCACCATTCGTTTGTCGGTCTCGTAACGAGCGATAAAATGGAAAAATCGATCGTCGTTTCCGTTACGACAAGGAAGATGGACAGGCTTTATAAAAAATACGTTAAACGGACAAAGAAGTATATGGCTCACGATGAAAAAAACGACGCTCATATCGGAGACACCGTGCGCATCGTGGAGTGCAGACCGCTCAGCCGGCACAAGCGCTGGCGGCTTGTCGAAATTATCGAACGTGCAAAATAACGCAGGAGCAACAGTATGATTCAAATGCAGTCCATGCTTACCGTTGCGGATAACTCCGGTGCAAAAATGGTTCAGTGTATTAAAGTGCTCGGCGGCACGCATCGTCGCTATGCCGGCATCGGCGACATCATCGTCGTAGCCGTCAAAGACGCGATCCCGACGTCGACGATCAAAAAGGGTGCGGTCGAAAAAGCCGTTATCGTGCGCCAGTCAAAAGAATACCGCCGTCCGGACGGGACCTATATCCGTTTCGACGACAACGCGTGCGTCATCGTCGACGACAATAAAAATCCGAAAGGTAAACGCGTGTTCGGACCGGTTGCCCGCGAACTGCGCGATATGGATTTTATGAAAATCGTTTCGCTTGCGCCGGAAGTATTGTAAGGAGCATTTCGTATGCAGAAGAAATTCAAAATTAAAAAGAACGACAACGTAGAAGTGCTTGCCGGCAAAGATAAGGGAAAACGCGGCTCGGTCGTGCGCATCATTCCGAAAAAAGACAAAGTGATCGTTTCCGGCGTCAATATCGTGAAAAAAGCGATGAAGCGGAGAAGCCAGCAGGATCAGGGCGGCATCGTTGAAGTCGAAGCGCCGCTGCACATTTCGAACGTCGGCGTCGTGTGCAAAAAATGCGGACGCCCGGTAAAGATCGGTTATAAAATTGACGGCGATAAAAAACTTCGTGTCTGCCGTAAATGTGGAGAAACACTGTAATGGACAATTACGTACCTCGGCTTAAGAAAGTCTACAAGGAAACTATCGCTCCCGCTCTCATAAAAGAGTTCGGCTATACGACGCCGATGCAGGTTCCCGCAATCAAAAAGATTGTCGTGAGCATGGGCGTGGGCGAAGCTCTCACCAACAAGAAACTCCTTGATGCCGCTGTCGAAGATCTGGCTCAGATTACGGGACAGCACGCGGTCAAGACAAAGGCTCGCAAAAGCATAGCCAATTTCAAACTTCGTGAGGGCAATGAAGTGGGCGCACGGGTAACGCTGCGCGGAACAATGATGTATGAATTTTTGGACCGCCTCGTCAACGTTGCGCTTCCGCGCGTAAAGGATTTCCGCGGCATCAAATCGACGGGATTTGACGGACACGGGAATTTTTCTCTCGGCATTACGGAACAGATTATTTTTCCGGAAATCGATTTCGATAAAATCGCGCGGATATCCGGCATGAATATCGCGATCGTAACGAGCGCAAAGACGGACAACGAAGCCCGCGCTTTGCTTGCCAAGTTCAATATGCCGTTCCGGAAATAAGTGAGGACCTATGGCTAAAAAATCGATGGTTATTAAAGCTGCCCGCAAGCAAAAATATCCGACACGGGAATACAACCGCTGTCAGATCTGCGGGCGTCCGCGTGGATATTTACGGAAATTTAAAATGTGCCGTTTGTGCTTCCGTAAATTGGCAAGTGAAGGCCTGCTTCCGGGCGTCACGAAATCGAGTTGGTAGCGGCAGGAGTGTAAAATGAGTGCATCAGATCCGGTTGCAGATATGCTCACCAAGGTTCGGAATGCGGTTGCTGTCCGCCACGAAAAAGTCGACGTTCCGACTTCGAAGCTGAAGCTGGAAATCGTCAAGATTTTGAAAACCGAAGGGTATATCAAAAACTTTAAAAAGGTTCAGGAAGACGGAAAAAATATCATCCGCATCTTTTTGAAATACGACGGTCAAAACAATTCGGTCATTCACGGGATGAAAAAGATTTCGACGCCCGGACGCCGCGTGTATTCGGGTTTTAAAGATTTGCCGCGCGTGTACAACGGCTACGGAACGCTCATCGTTTCGACGTCGGCGGGTGTGACGACCGGAAAAAAGGCGACCGAAAAGATGGTCGGCGGCGAATTGATCTGTACGGTATGGTAAGGGGAGAAAGCTATGTCAAAACTCGGTAAACTTCCCGTCGCTGTTCCGGCGGGCGTCACGGTAACGGTAAACCCCGATTCGATTTCCGTAAAGGGGCCGAAAGGCGAACTGCATCAGCACTACGGAAAAAACGTCAAAGTTTCGTTTGAAGACGGAAACATTCACGTTACTCCGAACAACGCTTCGAAGCAGGCGAATGCGGATCACGGTTTGTACCGCAGCCTTATCAAAGATATGGTGATCGGAGTAACGGCCGGTTTTTCGAAATCGCTCATCATCACGGGCGTCGGTTTTCGTGCCGAAGTCAAAGGCAAAGAACTGGTGATGAACCTCGGCTATTCGAACGATTTTATCGCGCTGATCCCCGACGGACTTACGGTTGCGGCCGATGCGAACGGCAAAGTTACGGTATCGGGTATCAGCAAACAACAAGTCGGTCAGTTTTGCGCGGAGATCCGCAGTTTGCGCAAGCCCGAACCCTATAAGGGCAAAGGTATCCGCTATGAAACCGAAGTCATCAGACGCAAAGTCGGCAAAACCGGCGTAAAATAAGGTGAAGTGTTATGATTAAAAAGATGGACGATAAAAACAGACGCCGTCTGCACAGAAAATTTCACATCCGCAAAACGGTATCGGGCACGGCTTCCCGCCCCCGCATGACGGTGACGCGGAGCAATAAAAATCTGTCGGTGCAGATCGTCGACGACGATGCAGGCAAAACGCTCGCATGTATTTCGACGCTCGAAAAGGAATTTGCGAATTTGAAACCGACCGTTGCCGATGCCGCAAAGCTCGGCGAAGCGCTCGGCGCGCGTTTGAAAGATAAACAGATTACGACTGTCGTGTTCGACCGCAACGGTTATCTCTATCACGGCGTCGTCAAAGCACTTGCCGACGGAGCCCGCAAAGCGGGGATCGTATTCTAAGGGAGTATGTATGGCAGAGCAGGAAAATAAAGAAGTAAAAGAAGTTAAAGCTGCACCCGATCCGAAGGATACGCCCCGCGCGGAAGCTTCCAGAGAAAACGCCCGCGAAGGCGGACGAGAGAGGCGGGGCAGGGGCAGAGACCGCGGCGAGCGCAGAAGCGAAGAAGACAAAGAATTCGTCGAAAAGCTCGTCATGCTGAACCGTACGGCAAAAGTCGTAAAGGGCGGCCGCCGCTTTTCGTTTGCGGCGCTCACGGTCGTCGGCGATAAAAAAGGACGCGTCGGCTACGGGTTCGGAAAAGCGAACGACGTGACCGAAGCCATCAAAAAGAGCATCGACCGCGCAAAGCGGAATCTCATCGTCGTGCCGGTAAAAAACGGAACGATCCCGCATGAGATGATCGGCAAATATAAAAGCTCCGAAGTGCTTATCAAACCGGCCTGTCCGGGTACCGGCATCATTGCCGGAGGAGCTGTACGTGCGATTATGGACGCGGCGGGTGCGACGGATATCATTTCAAAATCGCTCGGTGCGAGCGCTTCCGTCAATGTCGTGCGCGCGACGTTCAATGCGATCGAACACTTGTTCAATGCAAAGGCCGTCGCTGCCGGCAGGGGCAAAACGCTCGACGAGTTGTGGGGTTGATCTATGGCAGGTAAACTCAAGATTACGCTTAAAAAAAGCACGATCAGACAGAAGTCGGATGTAAAAGCGACCGTGCGTTCGCTCGGTCTGGGGAAACTCAATTCGTCGGTCGTGCACGACGATAACGCTTCGATTCGCGGGATGATTGCAAGATGTTCTCACCTTCTTGCAGTCGAGGAGGCGAAATAATGTCGGATTACAATCCCGTACTTCACGCGCCCGAAGGCGCAAATAAAAAACCCAAGCGCGTCGGCCGCGGTTCCTCATCGGGACTGGGAACGACGGCGGGAAAAGGCAATAAAGGTCAGCAATCGCGTTCGGGCGGCGGCAACCCCTACGTCGGATTCGAAGGCGGTCAGATGCCGCTTTTCCGCCGCGTCGCGCAGCGCGGATTTTCGAACGCGCGTTTTAAAGAAGACGTGCTCTATTTCAACGTTTCGGATCTCGAAGCGAAGTTCGCAGACGGAGAAAACGTCGACCGCGCTTCCCTCGTTGCGAAGGGACTCATTCCGTCGAAGCGCAATGCGAAGATCAAAATTCTCGGCGACGGCGACGTAACGAAAAAGCTTTCGGTAACGGTCGATAAGATTTCCGCGTCCGCAAAAGAGAAGATCGAAAAGGCGGGCGGGACAGTTCAGGCAGCCGTCGGACAAAACAGAAAAGAGCGGAATGCGGCGTACGCGAAAGCGCGAGATGCGAAAAAAGAGGCGGCGGCAAAACCTGCCGGCGACAAGAAAAAATAACGCGGAGTTTACGTCATGGCAGGTAATTCTATCGTGAATATGTTTAAAATCAAAGAGCTCCGCAGCCGTCTGCTCTTTACCCTGTTGATTTTGGCCGTTTTCCGTATGGGAAGC
This sequence comes from Treponema sp. Marseille-Q4523, assembly GCF_016901105.1. Classification (NCBI taxonomy): domain Bacteria; kingdom Pseudomonadati; phylum Spirochaetota; class Spirochaetia; order Treponematales; family Treponemataceae; genus Treponema; species Treponema sp. Marseille-Q4523. The sequence continues at coordinate 73,644 of NZ_JAFEVM010000006.1, forward strand.
GTCCTGACGATACCGGGTATCGACGCGAACGTGCTCCTGTCCTACTTTGACGAGCTCGCACGCCAAAACAAAAACGCGTTTGCGAGTTATATGGACTTTTTCGTCGGCGGTGCTTTTTCGAATTTTTCTATTTTCATGCTCGGCGTTATGCCGTACATTTCGACGCAGATCATCATGCAGCTTGCGGTGATCATCTTTCCGTCGTTGAAGCGCGTCGCCGAAGAAGACGGCGGTCAGCGTAAAATCGCGATGTGGACGCGGGTCGGCACGATTTTCGTGTGTCTGCTCCAGTCCTATGCGGTGACGGTTTACGCGTCGAGCATTCCGAATTCAATCGTTATTGAAAACAGGATCGCGTTCCGTATGCTTGCGATGATAACCGTTACAACCGGCTCCATGGTGACGATTTGGCTCGGAGACCAAATTACGTCGCGCGGTATCGGCAACGGCATTTCGATGATGATCTTTGCGGGTATCGTTGCGCGTCTTCCGAGCGCGGTCGTGGAACTCGGCCGGAAAATCGTTGCAGGCGACGTACAGTTTGTGTTTGCGATCATCGTGCTTGTCATGTTTATCGGTATCATCGCGCTCGTCGTATACGAAGAATCGGGCGAACGGAAAATACCCGTACACTATGCCAAGCGCGTCGTCGGACGGAAAATGTACGGCGGACAAAACACGTATATCCCGTTTAAGATCAATCCGTCGAACGTCATCCCGCTCATCTTTGCGTCTTCGCTTTTGACGTTCCCGATCCAGCTTATTCAAATGTTCGGAAGCAATCGGAATTCCGCACGGTGGGTGGCGCGCCTCGCGTCGTTTCTCACGCCGAACGGAGTATGGTATAATATTCTTCTCGTCATCCTCATCGTCTTTTTTGCATACTTCTACACTCAGGTAACGCTGAACCCCACGGAAATTGCAAAAAACATCAGGGAAAACGGAGGCTCCATTCCCGGCGTGCGGACGGATAAAACGGAAGAATACCTGCAGCGGATATTGAATCGGCTCATATTGCCCGGCGCGATATTTTTGTGCGTTATCGCGATATTGCCGACCTTTATTCAAACGATTTTCAGGTTTCCGCAGTCCATCGCGATGTTGATGGGCGGAACGTCGTTGATTATTATGGTCGGTGTCGATTTGGATACGATGAGTCAGGTTGAAGCCCTTCTCAAAATGCACCATCACGACGGATTGACGACGAAGGGCAGAATCAGGTCGCGGAGCCTCTAGGCTTTGCGGATAGCGGAAACATTGCATGGGAGAACAGTATGAAAGTACGAACCAGCGTAAAACCGATCTGTGCAAATTGCAAGGTCATCAAACGGGGCGGCATCATCCGCATCATTTGCACGAACCCGAAGCATAAGCAGAGACAGGGCTAAGGAGAAACTGTATGGCTCGAATTGAGGGTGTGGACATCCCGAACAAACACATAAGCATTGCGTTGACGTATATTTACGGTATCGGCCGCCCCGCGGCGCGCGATATTTGCGAAAAAGCTAAAGTCGATCCGCAAAAATCGGCAAACGATCTTACGGAAGAAGAGCTTGCCCGCGTGCGCGAAGCGATCGACAAAAATTATAAAGTCGAAGGTCGCCTCCGCACGGAAATCGGTCTGAACTTAAAGCGCCTTATGGATATCGGCTGTTACCGCGGACTGCGCCACAGACGCGGTCTTCCGGTACGCGGACAGCGCACGCGCACGAATGCGCGCACGCGCAAAGGCAAAAAGAAGACGGTCGCCAACAAGAAAAAGGCGTAAGCGGTTTTGTGCATACCCGCTCCGGCCGTGCGTTTGCGGCGTAAAAGGTGCGGATGCGTTTTGCGGCAAAAGATACGGCGCCGTCCGATGCGGCGTTTTTGGGAGATACAATGGCTACGGTTAAAAAGCGAAAAGAAAAAAAGAGCGTATACGAAGGCAACGTATACATTCAAGCTACATTCAATAATACGATCGTTACGATTACCGACTTGCAGGGCAATACGATTGCATGGGCGTCTTCCGGCGGGCTCGGCTTCCGCGGAGCGAAAAAATCGACTCCGTTTGCCGCGCAGACGGTTGCGGAATCCGCCATTCAAAAAGCCGCGAGCTACGGCTTGCGCGAAGTCCACGTGTACGTTAAGGGACCGGGAATGGGACGCGAAAATGCGATCCGGTCAATCGGCAGCATGGGACTGAAAGTAAAATCGATTTCCGACGTTACGCCGATTCCCCATAACGGATGCCGCCCGCGTAAAACACGCAGCATGTAAGGAGTTCAGATGGCTCGCAAAAATCTGCTTAAAGGTTTTAAAAAACCGAAAGGCATTACTTACACCCCGCTCGAAACGAATCCGAATTACGGAAAGTTTACGGCGTACCCGTTTGAAACGGGATTCGGGACGACGATCGGCAATACGCTCCGGCGCGTCCTGCTCTCTTCGATTCAGGGCTATGCGGTCACTTCCGTCAGGATTACGTCGTACGATGCCGAAGGTGTTCCGCATGTCATTTCAAGCGAATTCGAAGCGATTCCGAATATCGCGGAAGACACGTTGGAAGTTATCAACAGCTTAAAACAGATGCGTTTGCGATTGCCCGGCGATACGGAGCAAGAGACGATTTTGTATGAGTTCAAAGGACCCGGCACGGTCAAAAGCGACGACTTTGCCAAAGAGGGCGAACTTGAAATCATGACGAAAGACGCGCTCATCTTTACGATGACGGACGGCGCGCGAGTCGATATCGAGATCCAAGTCGATTTGGGCAGAGGCTATGTTCCTGCCGAAGTAAACGAACATTATATCGAAATCGTCGGTACGATCCCGATGGATGCGATCTTTACGCCGATCGTCAAAGTAAAATATGCGATCGAACCGTGCCGCGTCGGACAGAGAAACGATTACGACAAGCTCGTGCTCGAAATCTGGACGGACGGAACGATTTCTCCCGAAGACGCGCTCGCCGAAGCGGCTAAAATCGCCGAAGAGCATTTCAGAATTTTTATCAACTTTGACGATACTGCGCTTTCCGGAGGGGATGACGGCGATGAGGGCGATAAGCGGATCCGCGAAATCCTCAACACTCCCGTCGACGAGCTTGAGCTTTCGGTGCGTTCGTCGAACTGCTTGAAAAATGCGAATATCCGCACGATCGGCGAGCTGACGAAAAAGACGGAAGACGATATTACGAAGACGCGCAACTTCGGCAAAAAGAGTCTCACGGAAATTGTAGAAAAGCTTCAGGAATGGGGTTTGTCGCTCGGCATGACCGATTACAGTCATCTGAAGAATTTGAATATCACAAAGAAGGAAGAAACAGATGAATCATAAGATGGGATTTAATCCGCTTTCACGAACGCCTGCACACCGCAGAGCTATGTCGCGGAATATGGTAACGTCTCTTTTTCGATTCGAACGCATTACGACGACGCAGTCGAAAGCGAAAGAAGTGCGCAGATCTGCGGAAAAACTGATCACGCGCGCAAAAGAGGATTCCGTGCACAATCGCCGAGAGGCGGCAAAGTTTATTTCCGATGAAAAAATCTTGAATAAGCTTTTTACGGAGATCGGACCGCGCATGAAAGAACGCGCCGGCGGTTATACGCGTATTTTAAAACTCGGTTTCCGCTGCGGCGATGCCGCCGATGTCGTCATACTCGAACTCGTCGATTATAAACTCGATACGTCGAGCGAAGAGGAAAAAGCCGAAAAAAAAGCGGCGAAGTCGGCGGAGAAAAAGAACGCGGGCGAAAAAAAGAGCACGGAAAAGAAATCGGACGGCACAAAAAAATCGGCAAAAACCGATAAAGCCGACTCGAAAAAATAATATCGATAAAAACGGGGACTGTCTTAAAAGCCGCTTACTTTTCGGACAGTGCCTTAAAGCGTTTATGAAAACCGACGTTTTCCGTAAACGTTATGGGAGATGATACGAAACGCCGTCTAAAATATCGCCGTTGTTTCGTATTTCGAGTTTGCGTTGCAAACTCGACTATTCGATATGTGCGCCGCTCGAAACTTCGCGCATACGCGCTCGTTGCGAGGCGCGCGCACGACTAAAAACTTTTTCGGATGTTGAAACATCCTGCAAAAGTTTTTATGGGAGTATGTATGTCTAAAAATCATCGAGGAACGGGTTTGCGCTCTTTGCCGTCGCGCGGCAGAGACGAGTGCCCCGTCTGTCATAAAACCGGTATCAAAGTTCTGTACGAAGTTGAAATCGACGGACAAAAAGTGAAAGTGTGCAAATTCTGCAATGCGGCGATGAAAAACAAAGCGCGCAGAGAAGCTCCGGCAAAAGAGCCGGTTGCAGCCGCTCCTGCAGCGGAAGCTGCTCCTGCAGAAACGCCTGCGGAAAGTTGAAAGTAAAAGCACCGCACAGATGGCGCGGTGCTTTTAACTTCGAGTTTTCAAAAGAAAACTCGCGGATGTACGTGTGCGCTTTGCCCGAAACTCCGCTCCGCCGCGCCCGCTACGAGTGCATAGCACGCTTAGGATATTCTTTTTACAAAATGACCGCTCCGAGGGGGCGGTTTTTTTTGTGCGTCGTATTCGGCTGTGGTTCGTAAAAGGACAAAGTCTGAATGAAAACGGCAAGAGCGTTCTGCCGAAAAAGCGCATAAAAAAGGCTGTCCTTTGTGATGTTCGGTATCACGCCGGGACAGCCTTTTTCTATAATCGATTATAACTTCGGAGAGAGGCGCTTACTTCCACTCGACGTCGAAAGAGAGTTCCATGTCGCCCCAACCGACTTTACTGGGTAGCCAAGAATCCCATACAACATCGGATATATATGCGGAAAGGTCTATTTTCATGGTAGATTTTTTCCCGCGTTTCAGTTCATCCATAGTTACTGATGTTACTTTCCATTCTCCGTCTTTATCCTTATAGGATTGAATTGAATTTCCCGTTAACTTCCACGAATCGTTTGCCGTATCGTACGTGAGTGTAAACAGCGGTTTTTCGTGTTTTATAATAACATCGTCCGAATTTCCTGCCAAAGGATCGACTTCCCAAATGTCGACGCTTACGATAATCGAATGGCTGCCTTCCTCCGGTTTTGCTATTTCGTGTACATAAGCCCCCGGTAGTTTTTGATGGCTTCCTGTATCTATAGATAATTTTCCGCCTTTATTTGATGAAAAAGGAGGATCCCATTCTTCATTATTGTATCGGGCTTTAAGCTCATATTTGAATTCGGCTTGGTTATAACCGCCGCCGATCGGATAATCACCGCCGACATCCCTTAATGAAATATTTTTAAGCACAATATTGGATATGTTAATCGCAGGTTTTCTTGCGTCACCCACAAAACCAATATACGGAGACTTTCCGGTAAAAGTCGGATCATAGTTGCCGCTTGCCTGGTTTCCTTTATATGTATCGTTTAAATAAAAAGAGCCGTCTTCCTTTACATAGCCGATCGGATCGTATTGATAAAAGCGGTATGTTTTTCCTCCCGGTCCGGCGGAGTGGGTATCTACTGCAGCCCATTTTGTCGGTACTTGATTGCCGAGTACGCTTTTAAATTCAATAGGTTTTGCAAACGCAAATACCAATTTTGTATACGTGTCGACGGCAACAAGATAATTATCCAAACCGACAACTCCGCCGCCTTTGCCCGTAAAACGGTAAAATATAAAGCGTTTCATAAGCGTTTCTTTTTGACCGGTCGGTTTGCCGTTTTCCCCGTATACGTCGTATGTTTCGGACGTATACAGATTGAACGGATTTTTGCCGCAATAGCGGTAATATGTCATGGTACTTATAGAATTGCTGCCGGCCGAAGCGCTTTCGTTGCCGCCGTATTTTTCACGTTCGGGGTTTTTGTTTTCGGGGGCGCTTTCCCATGTTACGGTACCGCCGTATTTCGGTTCAGGCACATTGCTTCCCGAAAAATTACTGCTGAATTTCCAGTCGTCGAATTTTGCTGTGGGAAACAGCGCAAACGGAAAACCGTCTGCGGTGTTTAACTTTCCGGCTAATTGATCATGAACGGTAGAATCGTTTTTCGGTTCGGCAAGTTTACCGTCGGGCAGGATAACCGAAAACATACTGATTGTCCCCGGCTCGAGAGGCTCCGGCTCCGAAGGAATAGGTGTATCGCCGTTTCCCGGATCTTCCTGTTCGTTTCCGTCTTTTGCAGCTCGGTTTTGCTGTTGTATATAGTAGCTTGACGAAAACGGCGAGGGGCAGGATGTAAGCATCAAACAGGCAAGTACGAGTGCTCCACACAGTTTATGTATATTTGCGGATTTCATAATCTTCCTCCGAAAAGCTTATAGTTTAAATGCAAAGCCCAAATTCACGCCGAAATCTAGCGAATTGAGCCAATAATCCGGAAAGGGCTGCGTGATATCGCCTCCGTTGGCGGCTGCAATGTCGGCGAGCTTTTTCGGCGCCGTTAAATATTTCGGCTGATAAAGATTGAATCGCGTATACCAGCCGAGTATGATATCGGTCGTTTTGATGAGCGAAATATTGTATTCGACCGTGCCTTTCATGGAAAACATAAACGGGTTCATTTTTTTCATCATATCTTCAGTGACGATGATCTGCCCGACTTCAGTGGGGACGGCAATGGGATCCGTCGAATATACCAAATAGTCCGGACTCATGTCGGCTATCATGCGGCCGCCGAGTCCTGCTCCGAGCGCGAGACGATTTTTGAAAAAGTACGCTTTGGCGCTTAATCCGAAATCGATGACGGGCGTGAAATCGACGACCATAAAAGTATCTAATGCGGTTCCTGAAACATCTGCCGACACTTTTTGCGACGTGTTGCCCTGTCCTACGCCGATATATGCAAAGACGCCGAGTGCGCTGAACGGATGCCCCTGCCGCAGTCCGAAAAAGCGATTCGAATCGAAAATATAGCCGCCTTCGAGTTCGCCGCTTATGAGAAGCCCGCTCAGCATACCGGTCATCTTTACGGCGTCTTTATTGAATTGTTTTAAGCTGTCATCGGAAATGCTCGGAAGCGACAAAGTACCGCCGAAATCGGCTCGCAGATACAGGTGCGGCCCGCCTTCAAGCGCCGTAAGCGGGAAAACTGCGAAACCGAGTAAGAGCAGATATAGCAGTTTGCTATTTTTCATAATTAGATATGATACATTATAATGGAAATATCTGCAAGATTGTTTCAGACGTGTCTTTCAGACGCGTTCAAAGACGCTTATCGGTACCGTTTTTTTTATGTGAGAAAATGTGAGGCGTGTTCGTACATTCCCGATTGCAAATTTCCGCGCTTACCGAATAACGCCGAACACGCCGAAGCTTACGAGCGCCATGATGAGTCCCGCTATGAGTACACCGAGCGTAACGGCGAGTACGGTTTCTTTAAAATCCATATCGAGGACGCTCGCAGCGAGCGTACCCGTCCATGCGCCGGTGCCGGGAAGCGGTATGCCGACGAAGAGCATGAGCGCGACAAAAAGTCCCCGACCCGCTTTTGCCTCAAGCTTTTTACCCGCCTTTTCTCCTTTTATAAGAAAAAACGTACAGATATTTCCGATGATTTTTTTGTCCGCACCCCACTCGAGAAATTTCCTCGCAAAGAGATAGATGACAGGCACGGGGAGCATATTGCCTGCGATACAGACGATGTAGGACTGCAAAAGCGGCAAGGGCGGCGTAAATGCCTGCGAAACGGGGATCGCGCCGCGCAGTTCGATGAGCGGTACCATTGCAATAAAAAAAATCCACAGGTAATGCGAAACCATAGGCGTAAGTATAGCGTATTTTGTCGGTCGATTAAAGCGGCGGCCGTCGCTTTAAGAATTTTTCCGCACAGAGTTTTGCGATTTCATCCCGCGTGAAAAAAAGGAGGGCGACGCCGACGGCGGCGAAGAGGAGCGCGGAAACGGCGACGACGCTTCCGTCGGAAATGATGCGGCCGTGTCCTGCAAAAAAAGATACGAGGCGCGGACGCACGATATAGACGGGAAGAGCGGCGGCGAGTGAGAAAATTATTATTTTCAATTCATACAGTACCGACGATTTAATAATCTTTTTGGTGTCGACGGAACGCAGGCGCGGAAGAGCGGCGCATAAAAAAACGGTATTCGCAAAGCTTGCGATCGAAAGGGCGAGCGCGATGCCCGCTCCTTTCATGCGTCCGACGAAAAGAGAAGCGAGCGCGATATTGACGGCGAAGTTGAAAATGCCTGCAAGCGTCGGAAGTACGGTATTTTTTTGTGCGTAAAACGACGGAGACAAAACGCGGTTTTGCGCGATAAAGACGAGACCTATCATGTGAAAGCGGAACACAGAAAGCGTCATCGCTACCGATTCGTCGGTAAAGTTTTTCGTTTTATAGACGAGCGAAATGATTTCCTTTCCGCAGATAAGCGAATAAAACGTAACCGGAAGCGCTATCAGCGTGATGATTTTTAGGGCGCGGATGAGCAGCGCCGTAAAATCGTCCCAGCGTTTTTTTTGCGCAAGCGCCGACATGTCCGGCAAAATAACCGAACCGATCGACACGGCGAATATGCCTAAAATCAATTCCTGCAGCCGAAGCGAATATTGCAGACTCGCGTATATGCCGATGCCCGCGCGTTTTGCGAGCGTACTCGATACGACGTCGTTTATCTGGTATGCGGCCATACCGACGACGGTTGGAAGCACGAGGAGCATGACGCGTCTCGTACCGGGATTCGTAAACGCGCTTTTAAGCGACGCGAACGAAACGCGCCACTTCGTTCGCAGTACGAAGGGCAGCTGAAAGAGCATTTGCGAAAAGCCGCCTGCGATGACGCCTGCCGCCATAGCGCGCGCGGGGTTCGCCGTATATGGGGCTAGCATGTACGTGAGCGCGATGACGACGGCGTTGAACAAAACGGGAGCGAAGCCCGAGGGAGTGAAAACGCCGACGCCGTTTAAGATTCCCTGAAAGAGGGCGGCGACCGAAACGACGGCGAGATAGGGAAACATGATACGCGTGAGAAGCACCGCTTCCGGCATTGTCGCCGCATCCGTGCTGCCGTAAAATACTTTAATGATCGCGGGCGTAAAGACGATACCCAAAGCGGTGACGGCTCCCGTCAAAAAAGTGACGAGGGTGAGCGTCGATGAGATGAAATCCTGCGTCTTTGTTTTGTCGGCATCCGACGAAATGTCTTCGACGTATGCGCGGAAGGTCGGAATGAAGGCGACGGAAACGCTGTTTTCCGCGAAGAGCCTTCGAAAGAGATTCGGCAGTTGAAATGCGATACCGAATGCGTCCGCTATCGCTCCGGTTCCGAGAAAAGCCGCCTTTGTCATTTCGCGCACGAGGCCGAGTATGCGCGATAAAAGCGTGACGACCGAAAGGCGGATGCCGGAGCGTACCAGTGAATGCGATTTTGTTTCCGTCATTCGCTAAGCATAGCGCAAGAAGCGCCGCTTGTGCAACGTGCCGCCGATTGTCCCGGTAACGCTTTCAGTACACGGACGGCGATTTTTTCACTATATTTATTATATACTTACGATCGATATAAAATCGAAAGCGAAGCTGTAAGGAGCAGAACTATGAGTGTCGTCAACGCGAGAAAAATAGGCGTTATCGGATGCGGATTTGTCGGCGCATCGTCGGCGTTCGCATTGATGGAAAGCGGTCTGTATTCGGAAATGGTTTTAATCGATGCGGATCAAAATAAAGCCGAAGGCGAAGCGCTCGATATAAGCCACGGGCTTCCCTTTGCCGGTCCGATGAAGATATATGCGGGCTCATACGACGACATACGAGATGCGTCGATCGTCGTCGTGACGGCGGGCGCGGGGCAAAAGCCGGGAGAGACGCGGCTCGATCTTGTAAAAAAGAACGTTGCGATTTTCAAATCGATTATTCCGGAAATCGCAAAGCGGGATTTTCAGGGCGTACTGCTCATCGTTGCAAATCCCGTCGACATTTTAACGTATACGGCGGTAAAGCTTTCGGGGTTGCCGGAAAACCGCGTGTTCGGTTCGGGTACCGTTCTCGATACGGCGCGGCTGAAATATCTTTTGGGCGAACACTTGAGCGTCGACAGCAGAAGCGTCCACGCCTTTATCATCGGCGAACACGGGGACAGCGAAATCGCCGCGTGGAGCTGTGCGAACGTTTCGGGCATCAAGCTCAACCGCTTTTGCGATATGCGCGGTTTTCACGAACACGAAGATTCCATGCGCAGGATTGCCGAAGAAGTTAAAAACAGCGCGTACGAAATCATCGAAAAAAAGAAAGCGACGTATTACGGGGTAGCGATGGCGGTCAGGCGCATTTGTCAGGCGATCAGCCGCGACGAAAAATCGATTTTGCCGGTATCGACGATACAGCACGGCACTTTCGGGATCGAAGGTGTTGCACTGAGCATGCCCGCTGTCGTCGGAAAGGACGGAGTGGAAACGCAGGTGCCGCTCGAACTCGACGACAAAGAAAGGGAAGCGCTTTTGCATTCGGCGGAGACGCTCAAAAAAGTTATCGACGAATCGGTGTGTCTGTGATTAAAAGGCGAATTACATTTTCGATTTTACGCATTCGATAAAGCGCATGATGTTTTCGACCGTGAGTGCAAGATCGCTTTTTGCGCGGGGCTTTGCGCGGGTGTAATCGACTGCGACGCGGTTTATGCTGAAGACTGCCGATACGCCCGTGTCGTACGCCGCTTCGATGTCGTCTCCGATATCGCCGACGACCGCGATGAGCGGTACTCCCGCTTTTTTCGTGCGGCGCGCGATGCCGATGACGACTTTTCCGCGCAGGCTCTGCGTGTCGATTTTTCCTTCGCCCGAAAAAACGCAGTCCGCGTCTTTGACGAGTTCGTCGAACTTCACCGTATCGAGCACCGTTTCGATGCCCATCTGCAGCTTTGAACCGAAAAAGACGTTCATGCCGTAGCCCATGCCGCCGGCAGCTCCCGCGCCGGGCATGAGAGAAGCGTCTTTGTGCAGATCCCGTTCGACGATTCGGGCGAGGCGGCGGAGTCCCGAATCGAGCCTTTTTACCGCTTTTTCGTCGGCGCCCTTTTGCGGACCGAAAACGTATGCCGCGCCCGTCTCTCCGTAGAGCGGATTGTCGATGTCGCACATCGTAACGATTTCGATGCCCTTGAGCGAGGGATGCAAACCGGACGAGTCGATATGTTCGATGTCGCAGAGCGTGCCGCCCGTCGGGATGAATTCTTTTCCCGTTTTATCGATAAACTTTACGCCGCATGCCGCAGCCGCTCCGCAGCCTCCGTCGTTCGTCGCGCTTCCTCCGAGCCCCATGATGAGTTTCGTGCAGCCGTCTTCGATCGCGCGAAGAATGAGAGCACCCACTCCGAACGTCGTCGTCTTTTCGGGATCGCGCCTGTCTTCGACGAGGGGAAGCCCCGCGCAGGCAGCCATTTCTATGACGCCCGTTTTTCCGTCGGAAAGTTTTCCGTAAAATGCGTCCATTTTATTAAAGTAGGGATCGTCGGCGGATACGGTGATTTTTTTTCCGCCGACTGCGGTGAGAAAGGCGTCTACGCTGCCTTCTCCTCCGTCTGCAACGGGAATGCGTATGATGTCCGTTTCGGGATAAAATTTTTTTATCGCTTTTTCCATGATGCCGCATATCTCTGCGGAACTCATCGTGCCTTTAAATGAATCGGGGATCAGTACGATTTTTTTCATTGCAGTAACTCCTGTTGCGGACGCGATCTGTCGGCGCGAATGCGATGCCGCCCTCGCACCGCCGCGCACACATCCGCATGCGATACCCTTCGCGCGCTTTTGCATACAGTGCCCTATGAGTATCGCCGCATACGATGCCGTACGCCACGGCGGACATCATTTTTTCGGAAACGCTTTTTCGAACTCGTTTAATAATTGTGCCGTTTGAATCGCACCGTCTATGTCGGTAAGCTTTCCTCTCGTGCGGTAAAAATCGATAAGCGGTTCGGTCTGCTCGCGGTATACGTCCATGCGGTGCAAAATCGATTCCTGCTTGTCGTCGTCCCGCTGATAGAGCTCACCGCCGCAGTTGTCGCAGACGCCTTCCTTTTTCGGCGGCAGCGTGAGTACGTTGAAATTCGTTCCGCATTTTTTGCAGACGCGCCGCGTCGAAAGGCGCTTGATGACTTCTTCATCTTTGATAACGAAATTGACGACCGTTACGTTGTCGCAGATTTTCGTAAACGCTTCGGCTTGTGCGAGGGTGCGCGGAAAGCCGTCGAGGATAAAACCGCCTTTCGTATCGTCCGCTTCGAGCCGCTCTTTTACCAGCGCGCACGTGATGTCGTCGCTCACCAAGCCGCCCGAGTCGATGATGCTTTTGACTTTTTTCCCGAGTTCCGTTTGATTTTTTATCGCCGCGCGGAAAATATCGCCCGTCGAAATGTGGGGGATTTTGTACTCCTGTGCGACTTTGACGGCGAGAGAGCCTTTGCCCGCTCCCGGAGGCCCTAAAAAGATGAAATTCATACTTACCTCTGTATTTGTTTATACGTTTTATAACAATGTATTTTACCCGCTCGCGGAAAATACGTCTAGGGCATGGGCGGGAATTGCCGGCAGTATGCAACAATCGCGCGCGTCTCCCATAAAAAACGGCTCGATTGTTTTTTATCTTTAATAAGGGAAAAAAGAAAAAATAAAACTTGACAAGTCGGAAATTCGGTTTTACAATATATTTGTAAATACAAATGTTATTCGTATATACGAATAAGAGGTTACGGAATGCATGCTCCCACTTATCGGGTTGTCAATGTCTTAAACACCATTGCATCAAGCGATGGCAATTTTACAATGGCTGATTTAGCGCGCAAGACTCAGATTCCGGTTGGAACATTGTTTCCGATTGTGAAAACTCTCGTAGATGAACAGTTTATTACTTGCGACAATGCGACCGGCAAGTACAGGATAGGAATACGCTTATACTTAAATGGTATTTCATTTTTGAGATCAGGGGATTCATATATTGCTGTTCGCGAGCAGCTTCAAAAATTAACGGACGAAACCGGCGAAGCTTCACACTTCTGTAAACTTAGCGGCGGCAATGTTTTATATCTTATAAAAATAGATTCTCCTCAGCCGATCCGTATGTTCTCTGCAATTGGAAAACAGCTCGGTGCGTATGGAACCGGAGTGGGCAAGGCTCTTTTATGTGAACACTCTCTTCAGCAGCTGAGGGTTCTGTACGGTGACGGGCTTAAAGCGATGACACCTTATACGATTACCGATTTTAAAAAATTATATCAGCAGTTGTTGGAGATTAGAAAAACGGGTTTTGCATTTGAATGTGAAGAATCCAATGAGGGGATCAGATGTATTGCGAAGCCTGTGTTTAAAAACGGTCGTGTATGCGCAGCGGTCAGCGTTGGTATCCCGGTATTCAGGTATACGGAAAAGAAAGCGGAAAATATAAAAATGCTTTTAAGTGAAACCGTAAAAAAAATCGAAAAGATTGTTGTGAGTTTGGATTATGTGTAATCGATTTCGATCACATTAAGAAAAGGGGGTAATTATGAAAATTACGAAATTGAACCTTTATATTGTGCCTCCGAGATGGCTGTTCTTGGAGGTTGAAACGGATGAAGGTATCTGCGGATGGGGAGAGCCTGTAATTGAAGGGCGTGCCGATATTGTAAAAGCTGCTGTTGAAGATTTCAGCCGTTATCTTATCGGCAAGGATCCCTCTAAAATTGAAGATTTATGGCAGACAATGTATCGTACGGGTTTTTACCGCGGCGGCCCCGAAGTGATGAGCGCCATTGCAGGTATTGACCAGGCCTTATGGGATATAAAAGGGAAAAGTCTCGGAGTTCCGGTTTATGAACTTCTCGGCGGCTTATGCCGCGACAAATTGCGTGTGTACAGCTGGGTCGGCGGAGACCGTCCCGATGATTTGGAAAAAGGTGTAAGGGCGTTGTGGGACAGCGGCTGCACAGCCGTAAAGATGAACGCGACAGAAGAAATGCATTACATTGACAGCTTCGAAAAAGTGGAAGCCGTCTGCAAGCGCGTTGAAGCCATTCGCAATACGATGGGAAGTAAAATGGATATAGCCGTTGATTTTCACGGTCGTGTTCATAAATCCATGGCTAAAGTTTTGGCGCATGAACTTGAACCGTATCATCTTATGTTCATTGAAGAACCCGTCCTTCCGCAGAATAATGAAGCTCTTCGCGAAATTGCAAATCATACTTCTACGCCTATTGCGACAGGTGAACGTATGTTCAGCCGTTGGGACTTCAAGAATTTGTTTGAAGACGGTTATGCGGATATAATCCAGCCCGACCTGTCTCATGCGGGCGGGATCAGTGAGGTTAAAAAAATCGCCTCAATGGCTGAAGCTTATGATATTTCTGTTGCGCCGCACTGTCCCCTTGGGCCTATTGCTCTTGCAGCTTGTGTTCAGCTCGATGCCTGTACTCCGAATGTATGCATTCAGGAACAAAGCCTAGGCATACATTATAACAAAGGAGCCGATTTGCTTGATTATCTTAAAGATCCTGAAGTATTCAAGTTCAATGACGGCTATATTTCGATACCTGCGGCACCGGGACTCGGTATTGAAGTAAATAAAGAAAAAGTATTGGAAGCGGCTGAAATCGGTCATCATTGGAAAAATCCGATATGGCGTAACTATGACGGAACCATCGCGGAATGGTAATAGAAAGGAGGAAATTATGAAAGGTAATGTAATGAGAAATGCAGGATCGGTAATCTGTTGCTGCATGATGGTGTTTGCTTTTTCTTGCTCAAAAAAAGAAAAAGATATGAAACTCACTTCATCGGCTCCGATCAATTTTAAAATCGGTCATGATGGTGCGGAAGGAGTTCCGTGTTCTCTTGCCCTTGCCAGGTTTAAGGAGCTGGTCGAGAAAAAAACTGACGGTGCGATACAAATCAGTGTGTATAATAACGGAACACTGGGGAGCGCTAACGATTATATTGTGAACTGTCAGCTTGGCACACTTGACATGGGAAGTGTTAACCAGAGCGTTCTCTCAAGTTTTGTGCCCGATCTTGCTGCAATGGATATTCCGTATCTCCTTAAAGACTATGCGCAGGCGGATGCATGCTATACAGGTAAAGTCGGTCAGTATTATATGGACGAAACAAGCAGTCTTACTGATCTTGAAGTGCTTGCTATTTGGGAAGTCGGGTATCGTGTATTGACTAATGACAAGCATCCCGTAAATAAGATGGCTGACATTAAAGGTTTGAGAATCCGTACCATGGATAATAAAATTCATCAGGATTTCTGGAAATCTCTCGGTGCCGATCCCGTACCGATGAGTTGGGGTGAAGCTTACACTGCATTACAGCAAGGTGCAATAGACGGCTGTGAAAATGCAATAAGTATGATACTTGGAAACAATGTTGCGGAAGTTAATAAACATCTGGCGATTACTAACCATGTATACAGCTCACAATTCCTCATTATCGGAAAGAAATCATGGGAAAAGCTTTCTGATGAGCAAAAGAAAATAATGCGTGAATGTGCACTTGAAGCAGGGCAGTATGAGCGTGAAGTTCAACGTAAACAGGCTGGCGATGCTGTTGAAAAACTGAAGGAAAAGGGGATGAAAGTAACATATCCTGAAATCAGTGAATTTACGGATTATGCCAAGACGTTCAAGAAAAAATATGAAAGCCAGTACAAGAATGTGCTTGATTTGGTTGAAGAAACGGCAAGATAAGGCTGTGTAAACATTTATGGCAGCCGGCCTAATGATCAGTCGGTCGGCTGCCAGGAGAAATGTATGAATAAAATAAAAGAAGCGTATTCAAATTTCCAAAATATTATGCACTCTTTATCGGGTATCGCTTTATCGGTTTTTATGGTAATCATCATCATCGAAGTATTTACTCGATACGTTGTATTTCATTCCCTCCCTTGGTCTGAGGAACTTTCCCGATATGTCTTTATTTTTATGCTGATGATGAGTTTGAATTTGTGTATTTCAAGCAAAATGCTGATAAAAATAGACGCAATCGATACGCTTGTAAAGGGATTTCCCGGGAAAATACTTATTGCTGTCCGCGAGTTTATCGGTTTGTTTGTTTGTACGGGAATTGCAATCTTCTGTACGAATTTGTTTCGTGTCGGTATGATTCAAAAGAGTCCTGCAATTAGGCTTCCGATGATTATTATGTATTCAATAGTTTTTTTAGGTTTTTGCTTATCTTCAATATCAGCGTTTTTTTGTTTTATCGAATCGGTGATTGACCTGTTGCATAAAAATGAAAAAATTGAATCAGGGAGAAAATGATGGGTATCGCGGCATCATGTCTTATTATTGTTTTGGTTGTCTGTTTGTTGGCTGGTGTGCCGATAATTTGGTCTCTTGGACTTGCATCAATGATTTCCATTATATTAAATCCTGATTTGAGTCTTGTTGTCGTTGCGCAGCGTCTGTTTGCGGGTGCCGACTCGTTTTCTTTGCTTGCCGTTCCCGCTTTTATGTTGGCAGGAGACATCATGGCAAAAGGAGGGCTTTCCAAGAGGCTTGTAAACTTGGCAGACAGTCTTGTCGGTTGGATTAGCGGAGGAATTTCTATTGTTTCTATTGTTGCCTGTACGTTCTTTGCGGCCATCTCCGGTTCGTCGGTTGCGACGACAGCTGCAATCGGCGGCCTGATGTACCCTGAAATGGTAAAAAGAGGATATCCTGAAGACTATTCGGCAGCATTGCAGGCAATTGGAGGAACACTTGGAATAGTTATCCCTCCGAGTGTTGTGTTTGTTATTTACGGAAATGTAACCGGGGTATCGATATCGAAACTTCTCATGTCCGGTGTTCTTTCAGGGCTGTTCTGCTGTCTGATGCTTTGTGTGCTTGCATTTGTTATTGCCAAGAAAAAGAAATTTCCAAAAGAACATTCATTTTCAGGGAAAAAAGTATTAAAAGCTCTGAAGGACTCCGTTTTTGCGCTTCTTATGCCGCTGATTATTCTCGGTGGAATTTATGCCGGAATTTTTACTCCGACGGAAGCTGCGGCTGTTGCCGTTCTATATGGTACGATAATATGCGTTTTCGTTTATCGTGAAATAACTACGAAAGAACTTTGGCGGATTATGCGTGGAACTGTAAAATCCGCATGTAATATCATGATGCTTGTTGCAATGGCACAAGTATTTGCTTATCTCATTACTTATTATGACATAACAAACAGGATCGCGTATGCAGTTCTTGGTGTTTGCCATACCAAGATTGTCTTTCTGCTTATGATTAATCTGTTGCTTATTATTGCAGGTATGTTTCTTGATAACGGTTCCATCATTTTGATCTTGGGACCCATTCTTGCTCCTTTGGCGGTTCAATATGGAATTGATCCTGTTCATTTCGGCTTAATCGTTGTATTTCTCCTTGCAATGGGTCAATGTACTCCTCCGTTTGGTACATGTATGTTTGTTTCATGCGGTGTTGCCAACAGACCTGTTGGTGGGGTTGCAAGACAGTTGATGCCTTTTATTTTGGTTGAAATATTATGCGGTTTGATTTTTTCATTTGTCCCGGCTTTTTCAACGTTAATCCCAAACATGCTGTGATCGGTAACGGATGATTTTTTTATTATAAGAGCTTGTCGTATGAATAAACGACAGAAAAAAGGAGGCATGGTTTTTTATGGATACATTATCTATGATTCATCAGAATAAAATTGTCGCTATTGCAAGAAAGGTTGCTGTTTCAGATATTGTTGATACTGTCCGCTCTCTGTTTGACGGCGGGATCCGTTGTATTGAAATTACATTTGACCAAGCCTCGCGAACCTGTATGACAGATACATGTGAATCGATAGAGGCTGTAAAAAAAGCGTTCGGAGATGTTATGTGTATAGGAGCTGGTACCGTTTTAAACGTGGAACAGGTAAAAGGAGCCGCTTCTTCCGGTGCCGACTTTATTCTTGCACCGAACACCGATGTTGCTGTTATTGCGGAAGTAAAACGACTTGGATTGATTGCAGTACCTGGGGCTTTTTCACCGACTGAAATTATGACGGCATGGAATGCAGGCGCGGATATCGTAAAGATTTTTCCGGTAGATGCTTTGGGCGTATCTTACATAAAAAGTATCCGAGGTCCAATCAGTCATATTCCGCTTATGGCTGTCGGTGGCGTTACTGTAGACAATATAAAAATATTCCTTGATAATAGCTTTTGCAGCTGCGGTATCGGTTCTAATATTGTACGAAATGATTTGATTGCGGCGGGAAAGTTTAATGAACTTACCGAACTGGCAAAAACTTTTATGCAAGCGATTTGATACTATAAAATCCGAGTAGTAAGAAGAGAATTCTATTTTGAAAAATAATATGTATGAAGTCTATTTTGATTCGGGCACTACAAATACGAGAATGTACGTGCTTAATACGTCAGGTGAACTTATATTCACTTCAAAAAAATCCGTCGGCTCAAAAGATACGGTACTTACAAACGACAGACAGTTCTTGGTCAGAGAACTCTACGCGCTTTATAATTCTATGCTCGAACATCTTCATTTAAAGGACTCCGATATAAGTTCGATTTGGATGTCAGGCATGGTAACAAGTAAAAACGGTATTATTGAAGTTCCGTATATTTCTGTACCTATTACGCTTAAATTTCTTGCCGATGAAGTTTTTACCTATTTTGAACCTAATTTTTTCAGACGGGATATACTTTTTATTCCGGGAATAAAAAGTGTACCGAAAGAGTTGCAGATAGAAATTTCCAATGTAGATCAAGTAAATAATATGCGTGGGGAAGAGACGGAAATAATGGGTATCCTTAGCTGTGGAATTGCGACGAAAGGTTCCTGTGTAATCGTACTTCCCGGCTCTCATACGCAGGTTGCGATTTTGCAGGATGGTATTATAGTAAATATCATTTCAACGGTTACAGGCGAATTATACAAAGCCATTCAGAAAGAGACCATACTCAGTGAAAATCTTACGGATGTTGGTTCTGCCGTTGATAAAGAGATGGTGGCGCTGGGATACAAAAATTTGGTCCGACATGGCTTTAACAGGGCCATTTATATAGTGCGCTCTCTACTTCTTTTTACGGAAGCTACCGACTTTCAAAGATCAAGCTATCTTGAAGGGGTTTTGAACGGCGGTGTGATCCAAGCCGTTAAGGCCGTATTAGGTGAAAAGAGCAATGTAAATTTTTTCATAAGCGGATCGGAAACTCAATATCAAATATTTTCTGCCATAACTGAAAAATATTGTCCTGATTTTACTGTACGGAAAATTTCTGTCGAAAATGATTTTCCGTTTTCACTGTTGGGATTTAAAGCGATTAAAAGCGAATACTCTGTCGGAACAAAATAAAATTGCGCGTAAAGCGAGGTTCCGGCAGCGTGCCGACCGAAAGCATACCTTTATTTTGAAATACTTTCGACATTCAGGCTATATACGCTCCGCGTGATTTCCGTGTCCCCGCACGTTCCCGTTCGCACCATTCCGTTCGCTTGCTCCTTCTTCCTCTTTTCTATATACTCGCGTTATGCAGCTGAATAAAATACGGAATATCGGGATCATGGCGCACATCGACGCGGGCAAAACGACGACGACGGAGCGCATCCTCTATTATACGAAAAAAATTCACAAAATCGGCGAAATCGATGACGGTCAGGCAACGATGGATTTTTTGCCGCAGGAACAGGCGCGCGGCATTACGATTGCGAGTGCGGCGACGACGACCGAGTGGAAAGGCTTTCAAATCAATATCATCGATACGCCGGGGCATGTCGATTTTACCGCCGAAGTCGAGCGCTCTCTGCGCGTGCTCGACGGTGCGGTCGCCGTCATCTGCGCGGTCGACGGCGTGCAGCCGCAGACGGAAACGGTGTGGCGACAGGCGGACACGTTTAAAGTGCCGCGCCTGTGTTTTATGAATAAAATGGATCGCGTCGGCGCCGACTTTTTCGGTTCGATGGAAGACGTGCACGAAAAGTTCGGAGTCGAATGCGTCGCTCTCCAGATCCCGATCGGCGAAGGAAGCGATTTTGAAGGCGTCATCGATCTTTTGACGATGCAGGAGATCCGCTGGAACGAAGACGATGACGGAGAAACTTTTTCATTTTCCGATATCGCTCCGGAACGCAAAGAAAAAGCGGACGAATGGCGGGCGAAGCTCGTCGATCAGGTCGCATCGGCCGACGATTTTCTTGCGGAATTATATCTCGAAGGAAAAGAGATAACGACGGAACAGCTGAAAGATGCGATACGCAAAGAGACGATAGCGCGTGCAATCGTTCCGTTTGTGATGGGAAGCGCCCGCCGCAATCAGGGCGTGCAGCCGCTCATCGATGCACTTATCGATTATCTTCCGGCACCCGATGAAGTGCCGCCCGCCGTCGGTTTGCACATAAAGCGCGACAAAGAAGAAAAGATCGAAGTGCCGTGTCAGGAAAACGGAGCCGCCGTCGGTTTGGTGTTTAAAATCCAGCACGATCCGAATATGGGGCTCCTGTGTTTTGTGCGCATGTATTCGGGAAAAATTGCGAGCGGCACGCAAGTGTATAACGTCAACAAAAAAAAGCGCGAGAGAGTCAACAGAATTTTCAGGATCAACGCGGACAAAGAAGAGCCGATCGACAGTATCGCTGCAGGCGATATCGCAGCGTTTATCGGATTGAAACTCGCGCAGACGGGCGACACGCTCGGCAGCGAGGGCATGCCGGTGCTCCTTGAAAAACCGCAGTTTCCCGAACCGGTCATATCGGTTTCTCTCGAACCCGAATCGCTCGCCGAGCGCGACAGGATGAACGATACGCTTGCGATCCTTTCGCGGGAAGATCCGACGTTTACGTATCACGAAGACGCGGAAACGGGTCAACTGATAATCAGCGGCATGGGTGAGCTGCATCTCGACGTACTCGTCACGCGCATGCAGGACGATTTTAAAGTGAAGTGCCGCGTGGGCTCTCCGCAAGTGACTTATCGCGAAGCGGTGACCGCAAGCGCGGACGCGAGCGAAAGCTACAGCAAAGTGCTCGGCGGAAAAGAAAATACGGCGGGCATAACGGTTCACGTCGAGCCGCGTCCTCAAGGTGAGGGGAACTCGTACGCGTGTACCGTAAAGAAGGGCGATATCCCCGACGAAATTTTCGAAGCGATGAAAAGCGCGTTCGAAAGCTCTCTCCAATCGGGAATCAAATTCGGTTATCCCTGTACCGATACCGCCGTCACCGTAACCGATGTCGATTACAGCGAATTGACGTCGACGACGTTCGCATTTGAAGCGTGCGCCGCCGCGGTTTTCGACAAAGCCTGTTCGGTCGCAAAACCGGAATTGCTCGAACCCGTTATGGACGTCGATATTTCCTGTCCGAAAGAATTCGTCGGAGACGCGATGAACCAGATGACGAGCCGCGGCGGTATTATACTCGGACAGGATTCGAAGCAGACGGGCGAAATCGTTCACGCGCAGGCACCGATGGCGAAGATGTTCGGCTTTTCGACGAGCCTCCGTTCGGCGACGCAGGGCAGGGCGTCTTTTTCGATGGAGTTCAGTCATTTTCAAGTAAAACCCGGCGGATTGAACGCGTTTTAAATTGCACGTTTGATGCGGATATATAATGGAACTCCTCTAAAAATTGAATTTTTTTTCGAATCTTTCAATAATTATTAAATAATAAAATCCTTGCGTTCTTTTGGAATCGGCCTTACAATTAACCTCGTAATAATCGGTAAAGGAGATGGTTTTATGAGTTTAATGGATTATTTTGCAATTCATGTTGTTCCGAAAGTGTACAGAGGAAAAGGAGCTTTCCATCCTGCGGAAACCGGAAAATTGACGGAAAACGTAAGCTGCGTAAGAGAATACGATGTCAATATCTTTTTTATCCGCAAGGGTAACACTCTGATCGCAATAGATTCCGGGTACAAAAATCATCATGCTCTTTTGCCGGGGTGCAAAAAAATCGGAATCGATCCTAAAACGGTTCAGGCGCTGTTTCTTACGCATGCGGACCCGGATCATGCAGGCGGCTTGGATATTCGCTGTGAAAATTGTTTTATTAACGCTGAAATTTATCTGGGCGAAATTGAAGAAAATTATTTGACAAATACCGTATATCGTAAAAAAATCGGCCCGTTCGGATTAAAAAATTCCGTAAAAATAAAAGACAATTATCACCTGCTTAAAGACGGCCAATCCGTTTCCGTCGATGATTTGACGATACAGCCGTTTTTAGTTCCCGGCCATACGCTCGGGCACTTGATGTATTTAATCGACAACGAACTGCTTTTTACGGGAGATTCCATTGCACTGAATCAAGACGGCGGATGGTGTTTTTTTGATCTGTTCAACTGCAACAGTGAAATGAATATCGAATCCTTGAAAGCATTAAAGGAAAAACTGGATTTAAATAGAATTAAGTATGTATTTACTTCCCATAACGGATTTACGGATAAAGTGAAGTCTGTCTTTGCGCATGTCGATGTTATTCCGAAATGGAATGAAAAAGGATTTATATTTGATAAAACTGCCCCTTATGATTGTTTTGCCGATCACGGTAGTGGCGGACGCCTTAAACTGCCGAATAGAGACCGGACAGGCCGTCATTGACTTAAAAGCCGGCTATCCGTTAAGTGCGGAGAGGCTGTAAGAAAAAAATCGACTGTACTCCCGATCAGCCCTGCCGTTCGCCTTGTCGCTTTACGGCAAATAGTATAACATGGCGGCGTATTCAACGTTCTATTATCAATCATTAGGAGTAATCGCAATGAAATTGTACCAAAAAATTACATGTGCGCTTTTGATCGTATGCGCCGCCGTTTTTACGGCGTGCGGCGGATCGGGAAAATTAAAAGACGGAACGTACACCGAGTCTTCCGTCGGGCACAACGGAACGCTTACGCTGGAAACCGTTATCAAAGACGGAAAGATAGCCGACATCAAAACCGTCGAAAGCTCGGAGACGAAGGGGCTCGGACAGGCGGCCGTTGATCTATTGTGCCGCGCTATCGTAGAAAACAACAGCATTCAAGTCGATACGCTTACCGGCGCGACGATATCGTCGAACTGCGTCAAGCGGATCATGCAGGAAACGGTAAAAAAAGCCGGCGCGTCGGATAAGACGATCGCTTCGATGGCGGCTGTCGCAGTGCGTCCGGCTGCGGAAAAAACTTCCTACGAATACGACATCGTGGTTATCGGCGCGGGCGGAGCCGGTTTGACGGCGGCTATTACGGCGAAGCAGGGCGGCGCTTCCGTCGCCGTGCTTGAAAAAAACGGCTTTGCGGGCGGTAATACGATGGTATCGGGCGGCGGTTTGAACGTCGCAGGTTCCGATTTGCAGCAAAAAAACGGCATAACCGATTCCGTCGAAAAATTTACCGAAGATACGCTGAAAGGCGGCGACTATAAAAACGATCCCGTACTCGTCGGCATTATGGCGCGCAATTCCGTTGCGGCGTACAATTGGCTGCGCGACGATATCGGCGTGCCGTTTATGCAGGAGCGCGTGCAGCAGTTCGGCGGACATTCGGTTCCCCGCGCGTGCGTACCCGTCGGAAACAGCGGTTATACTATAACCGAAGCGCTCGTAAAAAAATGCGAAACGCTCGGAATCGATATCTTTTACGAAACGAAGGCGGTAAAATTACTGAAAGAAAACGATGTCGTTACGGGCGTTGAAGCTGAAAACGGCGGTAAAACCGTTTCGTTTGTCGCAAAAAAAGGCGTCGTGCTGGCGACCGGCGGATTCGGGGCGAATGTAGCGATGCGCGTCGAATACAATCCCGCATACGGAAGCGAATACAAAACGACGTGCATACAAGCAGCACAGGGCGACGGCATCGTTATGGCGCAGGCTGTCGGAGCAAAGCTCGTCGATATGGGTTATATTCAAGTTTATCCTACCTGCAATCCCAAAACGGGGATCATCTCTTACGTCGCCAATTCCCGCTTCGACGGCGCCGTTTTAGTCAATAAAGAGGGACACCGCTTTGTAAACGAAGGCGGCAGGCGCGACGTTATTTCACAGGCGATTCTCGCACAGACGGATAAATGCGCGTATTTGGTGTGGGGAAGCGAAATCGAATCGGCGGGAAAGATGACGCAGATACACGCCAAAGAATTCGAACAGCTGAAAGCGACGAATCTGCTCGTTCAAGCGGACACGCTGGAAGATGCGGCAAAAGCCGCCGGGATCGACGCTGCCGCTCTCGCTGCCGAAATTGCGGAATTCAATTCCTTTGTCGACGGCAAAAAAGATCCGAAGTTCCAAAAAACCGGCGCGTTCAGAAAGATCGCCGAAGGACCGTTTTATATAGAAACGGTGACGCCTTCAACTCACCACACGATGGGCGGCGTCGCGATCGACGCGCAAACCCGTGTGCAGAGCGTCTCGGGCGGAGCGATTAAGCGCCTCTTTGCCGCAGGCGAAGTTGTCGGCGGCATTCACGGTACGAATCGTTTGGGCGGCAACGCCATCACCGATATCATCGTTTTCGGACGCATTGCGGGAAGCGAAGCGCTGAAAGATTGATCGCCGTTTCCGAAGGGGGAGGCTTCCCCCTTCGGATTAAGAATGTTTAAAAAACTTTTTTTTAGTGTTTCAAAGAATCATTCAAAAAAATCGTTGAATTCGAAGAGTGTCAATAATGAAAAAATACGGATACATTTATGAAAAGGCACATGCGCTTGCAAATAAAAAATATAATTGACAGGAGGCGATAAAAATGAGCGCATATCGATTTTTTAAGAAAATAAAAGAAATATCCGATCCCGTTTCTTATGCGTATCGCTTCGCTGATTATATGCAACCGCTTGACGGTATGCTTACTATAAATAAAAAAGCAGCGGTTGCCGAAATAAAAAAGATAGCGACGGGTGACAGAGTTCCTACGCAGACTGCCGCTCTTGCAGCTTATATACTTTGCCGAGAAAATTTCCCTGAAAAGCGTACTTACGCAACTCATTGATTTTTAGGTACACGATAGCACAAATGATTCTATTTAGGCGGGTAAGGACAAATTCTGCAAGTTTTAC
Source organism: Treponema sp. Marseille-Q4523 (assembly GCF_016901105.1). NCBI lineage: Bacteria > Pseudomonadati > Spirochaetota > Spirochaetia > Treponematales > Treponemataceae > Treponema > Treponema sp. Marseille-Q4523. The sequence continues at coordinate 98,551 of NZ_JAFEVM010000006.1, forward strand.
CTATGAATTTTCCGGCGATGTATACGGCAAAGGTATATTAGAGATCGATCGTAATACGGGCAAAGTAACACTCATTGATTTTGTCGGTGATAAAAAAACAGCCGAAAAACTCGTCTTTATTGCACAAAAAAAATTACAAACGCAAAAATATCCGGAAAAATGCACATACGCCTATTATTAATGTGAGGGTGCGGACAGTCAATTAAAACGCCCTCTTTTCGGGGCGTTGCGGGGTGTCCCCGCTTGAGGGGGCAGCGCACAACGAAGTGTGCGCGAGGGGGAGACTTCCCCCCCTCAGATTTAAAAATCGTTTCCAAAAAATCGTTTGACAGCGCGTATTTTTTGCCGTATACTTATTTTTATAATATAACCCCAAGGGAGGCCTTTTATGGCAAAAGTTGAACTGAAGGGTGTCGGCAAAGTATACGAAGGCACGACGCGTGCCGTTACCGACGCCAATATCACGGTCGAAGACAAAGAGTTTTGCGTTTTCGTCGGCCCGTCCGGCTGCGGAAAATCGACGACGCTCCGCATGGTTGCGGGTCTTGAAGACATCACCGAAGGCAAGCTGTACATCGACGGCGTGGAGATGAACGATGTGCCGCCGAAGGATCGCGATATCGCTATGGTGTTCCAAAACTATGCGCTGTACCCGCACATGACGGTGTACGACAATATGGCTTTCGGTTTGAAGATCCGCAAAATGGACAAAGCGGAAATCGACCGCCGCGTAAAAGATGCGGCGAAGCAGCTCGACTTGACGCAGTATTTGAACCGTAAGCCGAAAGCGCTTTCCGGCGGTCAGCGCCAGCGCGTCGCAGTCGGCCGCGCGATCGTCCGCAATCCGAAAGTATTCCTCTTCGACGAACCTCTGTCGAACCTCGACGCGAAGCTCCGCGTTACGATGCGCTCCGAACTCGCCTCTCTGCATCAGAGGTTGCAGGCGACGATGATCTACGTTACGCACGATCAGATCGAAGCTATGACGCTCGGTACGAAGATCGTCGTTATGAAAGACGGATTTATTCAGCAGATCGGCGCGCCGCTCTATCTGTATAATTCTCCGATCAATAAATTCGTTGCGGGATTTATCGGCACGCCGCCGATGAATTTTATGACGGTCAAAGTCGCCGAAAAAGGCGGCAAGATCGTATGCGACGAAGGTTCGTTCGAAGTCGTTCCGACGGACGCACAGGCGAAAGAGCTTAAAGCTTTCGTCGGCAAAGAAGTGTCGTTCGGCATCCGCCCCGAGGACGTCGCGTTTTCGGAAAAGCCTGCCGCGGCGAACAATATGCAGATGAAGCTTACGAACAAAGAACCGCTCGGCTCGGAAACGCACCTCTATGTCGTTACGAATAAGGGACAAAACCTTATCGTCAAAACGTCGGCAAATGCCGACTTCCGTCTCGGCGATACGCTCAACTTCGTTCCGAATATGGAAAAGGCGAAGTTCTTCTCCAAAGAGGAAGGCGAGCCGAATATCTGCGACAAAGTCGAAAAGAAATGGTAAGCTGATTTGCTGCCGATAAAACCGCCGTAGCGATGCGGCGGTTTTTTATTCGGGTCGTTCAAAAACTTCAGTTTTTTGGCGGCTTCCTTGATTTTTTATTGCATATTGATTTTCCATATCGCAGCATGATCGAAATTATTTTTTCGGGCATACAGAGCCTCTGAAACGGTACGATATTTTCTGCCCTCGGCTATGCGTTGAATCTTGCCAAAAATGCTTTCGTACGCGCTTCTTTCGGACTGTCGATGACGTCTTTCGGTGTGCCCTGTTCGACGATGACACCTCCGTCCATAAATATGATATGACTGCTCGTGTCGCGCGCGAATGCCATTTCGTGAGTGACGACGACCATCGTCATCTTTTCCGCAGCAAGCGTTTTAATAACCGAAAGTATTTCACCGGTCAATTCCGGATCGAGGGCGCTTGTCGGTTCGTCGAACAACAGCACTTCCGGATTGAGCGCGAGTGCGCGCGCGATGCCGACTCGCTGCTGCTGTCCGCCCGAAAGTTCGTACGGATAATTCGATATTTTATCGGCGAGTCCCATGCGCGAAAGAAGATCGACGGCAAGAGAATTCGCTTCTTCCGCACTTTTTCCGAGAACGCGGCGGGGAGCGTCTGCGACGTTCTGCAAAACCGAATAGTGCGGAAATAAATTGAAATTCTGAAAGACAAGTCCCGTTTTCAACGCTATCGATCGGAGGGCGGCTTTATCCGCATAGACGCCGTCTTTGACGAGATTTTGCCCGCATATTGAAATGGAGCCGCCGCTTACCGTTTCAAGCTGCGTAATGCAGCGGAGGATTGTCGATTTCCCGCTCCCGGACGGTCCTATGATGCCGAGCACTTCGCCTTTGTGTACGGAAAGCGAAATATTTTTAATAATTTTCGTCGTTCCGAACGACTTCGAAAGATTTTCTATTTTAATAATTTCTTCGCTTTGCAGCATCATTAATAATCCCTCTGTATGTAGGTGTCTTTCGGGCGCACGGTGATGACGACGCGCCTGTTTTGACGCCGGCCTTCTTCGGTATCGTTCGACGCGGCGGGAAGCATGCCGCCGTAACCCCGGTAGCTGAAAAGAGAAGCGGGTATGCCGTCTGCGATGAGCGCATGCATGATCGTTTTCGTGCGCTCGATCGAAAGATTCATCTGACCTTCCGGTTTTCCGACATCGGCCGTATGCCCTTCGACGAGTATCGTATAACCGTCATTGTTTTTAATAATTTCTTTAAGAGATGATGCGATGCGTTCTATGCGCGGTTTTTCCGACGGCAAAAGCTCTGTCGAATCGGGTATGAACTTTACATTTGCGATCGATATGACGATACCTCTCAGTCCGTCGTCGACCTTCGTGTCGGGAACACCGCCGTTTGAACCGTTTTGATTTTTTTCGGCATCGCCGCCTCCGGTGATTTCGCGGCGGAGCGTATCGTAGGCTGCGTAGTACGAATCGTCTTTGAGAGGCGCGCTCACATCGTGCACAAGCTCTCCTTTGTCGAGGATGATGACGACTTTGCCCTCTTTTAAAAGCGCGCGGTTTTGCTCTACGGTGAGAATGCGAAGCGCATCATCGGTACGGATGACGGGATCGGTACGGTTTTTTCCGTACACTTTATACGCTTTGATATACAGCGGATCGTAGCCGATACGTTCGTGATATGCGCGTACGTCGTCCGCCTCTCCGTAAAGCACGATGCCGCTCGAGCGTGCTGCGTCGTAGGATACCATATCGCGTCCGTAAATCAAATCCATGTTTTCATCCCAAATACGCGGGAAAAAACACGGAGATGCGGCGCTTCGGACGTATTCGCCGTGGACGGGAAGTTTACCTCTCGCGTCTATAACGATACCCGAATACGCGCGGGATGCGACCGATTCGATCGGAACGGCAGGTACGTACGGCGTGCGCTGACGGAGCAGTATGCCGCTTATCGAAGGGACGGAAATCGTATCGGTGAGGGAGAGCGTGAGCGTTCTGCCTTTAAAAACAGGGCTTGTCATTTTTCCGCCGTAGACGATGTCGGTGATTTCTTTCATCGTAAGCGTACCGTCGAGTATCAAATCTCCGAGCTGCTTTGCGTTGTCGACGTACAGCGATAAAAGCGGATCTTTAATCAATGCGGGAAGTTTTACGTACATCGATTCCGATGCGGCGTTTTTGCCCGACGGCAGCGATATGCCGGCTTTTACCGTATCGAACGAAACTGATGAAACGAACTCTTGCTTTGTCCAATCGATACGGCTCACCGACGTCATCGCCCCGCTTTGCGAGGCAGCGCTCATTATCGAAACGAAACAGATACAGGCGGATAGTATAAATCTTTTTTGCATACGCACTCCCATAAAAACTTTTGCAGGATGTTTCGACATCCGAAAAAGTTTTTAGCCGTGCGCGTGCGCGCACACGTTCAATAGTCGAGTTTGCAAAATAAAGCGTATCGTATTCATGCGATTTTTATCGAAACGCCACATACACACGTCTTCTGTAAACATCCGCGCAAACTCGAGATAAAAAGCGACGGCGATATTTCAGACGGCGTTTTTTATCGTACCTCTTTAGAAATATCGGCTTATTTTACGGGTATGTAGAGGATTTTTCCGATCCGCAAAACCGCGTTCGATTTTACGTTGTTCGCATCGCACAGGGCGTCGACCGTTGTGCCGAAACGCTTGGCGATACCCCACAGCGAATCGCCCTCATGTACCGTATAGCGCGTTTGAAAACGGTAGGGTTCGATCGCGGCGATTGCGTCTTGAGCCGAGCGCGCCATACCTTCGGGTACGCGGATACGCCACGAAGATGAAGGCGGCGTGATGCCGCGGAAGAGCGCCGAATTGAGGGATGAAAGCGTGTCTTCGTCGATCTTCAATTCGTGTGCAAGTCGCTTGACCGAAATCGCGCCCTTCGTTTCGGCGTAATCGAAACGGCCGGCACGGGGATTGACGGGTTCGCCCTTTTCGTCTTTTGCCGACGGGAGGGCAACCACGTAGTATGCGGCGTTTTCCGCTGCGTCCGCGACGGCGAGAAGCTTCGGCACGTACTGCGCCGTTTGATCGCGCAGCTGCTTGTGTTCCGCCAAATACCAAAAATCTTTGCCGGGATTTTTTGCAAGCGCTCTCGCCATAGCGCCCGAACCGCAGTTGTACGCGGCGATCGCGAGAAGCCAATCGTGAAACATATTGAAATTTTCCTCGAGCTTTGCGAGCGCCGCATCGGTCGATTTCCACGGGTCGAGCCGCTCGTCGACAAAATCGTTTCTGACGAGGAAGGGCTTTGTGCTGTTCGCCATAAACTGCCAGAGGCCTACCGCACCGCTCCTCGATCTCGCGTTTGTCGTATAGCCCGATTCGACGACGGGAAGATATTCGAGCACCGAGGGCATGCCGCGCTCTTTGAGCTTCTCGCGGACATAGAGCCGGTACTGTTCACCGTTTTCGAGGACTGCGGAAAGCCATTTGACCGACTTTTCCGAAAGATAATAATCGCGGTATTTTTGTACGGACGGTCTGTGCGCTCCGGGAATGTCGAGCTCCTTATATGCGACCGAAAGCGGCATTTCATCCCGTGCGATCGGTTTGACTTCAACATCTTCGGCCGTTATGCCGTTTGAGGAGTCCGCGCTTTCCGAACGTTCGGCATCGTTTGAAGGGGGATTTCGGCTCTTGTCCGCACCGTTTGAAAAGCGATTTTGTTTGTCGTTTTCATTCGCCGCATCGAGTGTTTGTACGAGAGGAAGAGAAGCGAGTTCGTCTTCGAGCGATGCGGGATCGGAAACCGTTCGATTTGCCGAAGCGTCGATCGATACTCGCTCTTCAGCTGCGGCACCTGCGGCATCCGGAAAACGTTTTACCGACTTGTCGATCGATGAGCGATCTTCGCAGGCGGCGCGGGCGACAAATACAAAAACGCACGCCGCGCACAAAAGGGACGAGCGGAATGTCCGCGTCATAAGAGCCGTTCGCCCATGTAGATGCCCGCCCATTCCCAGTTGCCGTTTATGTCGGGATCGATCGGAAAATCGACTTTGCGGAAATACAAGTACCACACGGGTGAATAGGGATCCCATCCCCTCGTACGCAAATACGCTTCATTCGGCGTTGTCCCCCGTTCAAGCGTGTCGCTGAACGTAATGCGCTGTCCGCGCATATAGACGCGCAGGGAAAATTCTTTTTGCGAGTTCGGATTGTTTTCGTCCTGCGTCCACGACATATAAAAGAAGTTGATCTTTGAGCAATACTTGTCGAGCGCTCTCCAATCGTAGCGCGTGATCGCGCTTTTGACCGCATCGACGAGGGCGTCCAGGCTTTCAAAAGTCCAGTCTTTCGAAGAATTATTAAAATCGACCAGGCGGCGCGCGTCGGCGTATGCATTCGGTTCTCCCGCGATTTGAATCGTCGGAGCGTCGCTCTGTTCGAGAAACTGTACAAAAGAACGCAGTGCCGCTTCCCACTCGCTGTCTTTTTCGTATTCAAGGGCACGGCGGTAATACAGTTCCGTTACGCTGACGTCGGACGGAAATCGATTTATCATTTCATTGAAATACGCGATGCGCGTAGAGGACGTTTTGCTGATGCGGATGAGATTTTTAAGACACAAAAAGTGAACGGAACGCCCCTTTACGAGTAAGTCGGGATAATGGCGCAGGATGCGATCGAAATAATATTCCGCAAAGGGTTCCGCTCCTATCGAAAGGTATGCGTAACCGGTCATCAAAAGCCAATACGAATTGTATGCGTCGTCAGGATGCTTTTGCACCCAATCGGTTAAAAACAAAATGACGGATTGATATTCGTTTTGCGAAAGCATATTGTTTGCGATTTGATTGACGATCGCGTATCGGCTGCCCTCTGCAAGATCGGTTTTTTTGAGGAGGGAAGTAAGCTGTGCTTGTTCTCTCCGCTTAGGCTCCGCTGTGGCCACGGACGAAGGAAATGCAAAAATGCACGCGAGCAGAAGGACGATTCCCGCCGCATACGAAACCTTTTTCAGCATATTTTTTTTCGGCATACGGTACTGTAGCACGAGCGGGACTTATTGGCAAGACGCCGTATAAAGTGTATTCTATAAGATACCATGAAAAGACACAGTATGCGCTTTTACAATATGATCCTCGCTCTGGGGATATTTTTGATTACCGCGGGATTTATCATGTTTATTCTGTCGCCGGGCGGGACGGACAGCTTGTTTATGACCGCATGGCCCGTCGTCGGCATGGTCTTGGGAGCCGTGTTTTTATACTTTACGCTGTCGTTTACACATAATTCGTTTCACTTTTTCCTCGGTATATTCTGCGCTCTTTCGGGAATATTTTTCGGACTCGTTACAAGCGGTGTCGTCCCGAAAACGCTGCACGAATGGTGGCCCGCTTCGGTCGTCTTCGCTTCTCTTGCGCTTTTGGCATCGGGTTTTTACAAAGCGCATAAACTGCGCATCGCCTATACCTTTCCGGCGGTGACGCTGCTTTTGCTCGGCATCGTATTTTTGCTCTTTTCATTCCGCGCGATTCCCGTTTCGTTTAAAAGTTTCGCCCTCATGTTCGTCCCTTTTTTTATTATTATTTCCGGCGTTTTTATGGTCGTCCTTTTTCTGCTGCAGCGGAAATACAATCAGTTTTACGTCGAAGAGGACATTGAAGAATCGGAAGAGCTCGAAGTTGATGACGACGTTTTTTTTGACAAGGGATTATAATCGGTGCGTATTCGTTTTCCGAACGGAATAAAATTAATAATTATCGTTACGGTGATATGCGCGCTTTGTGCCTCTCCTCTGTGTGCCGCGCCGAAGAAGAAGTCTTCCCGTGCCGGAAATGCAGTGCCGGAAAACGCGGGTACAGGCGATACGGGGAGGGCGACCGCGATCGATGTACCCAAGCGGACGCGCCGCACCTACTTTTCCCGTATCGCCCCCGATGTGATGGCCGCCTCCGAAAACGCATCTCCCGATTCCATACGGACTGCCGTATCTCTTTTGCGAAAATCGGGAGCGGATTACACCGAGCCGGAAAAAGTACTTTTGAACGTGCTTTCGGGCATCATGAAAACGGTGTGGCTTTCCGAACGCGCCGATTGGGAAACGCCGCCCGTAAGCGAGGCGACTCCCTATCTCGGAGCGATCGATTCGGCGAAAAACGGTATCTACGATTTAAGCACCGGCAACGTCGATTTTTTTACGCTCGTCCTTCCGTCTCTCGTCGTCGTTAAAGCGGACGACGTTTCTTCTTATGCGGCTGTTGCGGAGCAGGCTCTCACGGCTGCCCTCACGCTTCGTCCCGACTCCGCTCTCGCTCATTATCTCATCGGCGTGCTCTACGTAAAGACGATGCGGTCGGAAAAAGCGCTCGATCATTTTTCGAACGCGGCAAAATCCGCGCTTTCGTGCAAAGAGATCGCATACGCCGAAGCGGATTGCTTAAAGCGACTGGGGAGGATGCAGGAAGCGCAGACGGCAGCGCTCTCGCTTTTGCATCGCTATCCTGCGGACATCGCGGTATTGAAGCTCTGCGCCGAAACTTCGTTCGCGCTTAAGGATTTTTCCGCAGCCGAAGAATACGTCGGCCGCGTGCTCCAACAGGAACCGAACGATTTGGATTACGTTTTGTTCCGCGCGCGCATTTTAGCCGGCAAAGGCGATTACATCCGTGCGGCTTCTCTCCTCGACGTATACGCGCGTCAGGATACGTCTTCGCGCGCCTACCTTTTGCTCCGCGCCCGCCTTCAGTACGAATGGAGCAAAAACTTCACCGCCGCATCCGAAACGATAGAACGCGCGCTTTCGCTGTACCCGAACGATTTGGACGTGTTGCTCTTCGCCGCACGCCTGGCTTCTTCGACGGCCGCTCCGCTTGCAGGGGTGACCGCAGAAGAATTTGCAAAGCGCGCGCTTGCAATCGATCCTGCAAATACGGAAGCGAAACGCTATGAGATCGACGGCATGATGCGCAGCGGAAAATGGAAGGGCGCATACGATTCGAGCAGATCGCTCATCGCTTCAAGCGGGGCGCTTCGAAGCGACATATTCGTGCACATCCGTATCTGTCTCGAACTCGGGAGGAATGATGAAGCGTGGAATCTCATCTCGCCGCTGTACGCCGAAAATCCCGACGACGACGACATATTGCAATCCTACGTTGTCGTGCTGAGCAAAACCGGCCGGAGTGCGCAGGCGCTTTCGCTTATCAATTCCCGTTTGCCGGCATCCTCTTCCCGAATGAAAAGTTTTTTTTATTACCGAAGGAGTTTTTTAGACGTTTCGCAGGAAGATTCCCTTGCCGATTTGCGTTCGAGCCTCATCGCAAACCCGCGAAACGCGGACGCGCTTTTCAGACTTTATGAAATTTATTACGGGCGGCGCGATTACCGCAAAGCCCAGTATTATCTCAAACAGGTCGTCGCCTTAGACCCGAACAACGCCGAAATGCGGAAACTTAACGAGGAGCTGTCGAAATTAATAAAATGATACGTTTTTATAAAAAAATCTGCGGAACGCTTGCCGCCGTCAAATTGGCAATTAACAATTTTTTTGCGGTAAAGATCACCGTTTTAAAATCGAAAGTCAAAAACTTTTTTGAGACGATCGAAAAAAATATTTTTCGCAATAAAAAAATGCGGGCGATTCTTTTTGTTTTCGCATCGTTCTTTTTTATCGTGCTTATCGTTCGGGCGTTCCGTCCCGCAAGACTTTTCGTCCGCGTGTCCGACGCGCTGTATGAGTCGTATAAAGCGGAATTTGAAACGGCGCAAAGCGAAAAACCTTCGTTCCGTTTTATAAAAGAAAGCGAGAATATACGCCCCTCGTTTTTCGGTGCCGTTCCCGTTACGCTAGGGCGCATTTCGGAAAGGACAGAAGTGCCGATCGCAAAAGAAGAGCGGGGCGAAAACGAAGTTTATTATCTTTTATCCGAAACGGAACTGCTCCCTTCGGTAAAAGCGGATTTTGCAAGCGACGGAACAGCGGCTTCGCCGCTCCTTTCTCCCGATGCGAGCGTTTCGTTTTCCGAGTCGGCTTCAATGCCCGAAGGCAATCGCGCGCTTCCAGTTGACGGCGTCTATGCCGGAAGCGAGGGCTATGCACTTTCCGTAAAGCGCTATGCCGTGTGCGTCTCATACGATAAAAGATATGCGGAAAAATTCACCGCACTCTGCGAAGCCGTCTTTGCGCCGAAAAGCGCATCCGCATGTAAAACGATTTTCGTTGCAAGCGTCGGCGATATTATGGTTGCGCGCGGCGTACAGGACATTTTGATCGGTCGTCCGGACGGCCTCGAAACGGTATTCGGAAATACGCTTTCGGTTTTGCAAAAAAACGATATTACGATCGGAAACCTCGAAGGCGTCGTAACGGCTTCAAAAAACAATGCGGTAAAAACCTATACGTTCCGCTTCGACGAAAGAGTGCTGCCGCACTTAAAAGACGCGGGATTCGATTATCTCATGCAGGCGAATAATCACGCTTACGATTTCGGAGAAGAAGGTTTTAAGGACACGCTCGCCGCTTTTGAAAAGTACGGCATACCGACAAGCGGCGCGGGACGCAATGCGGACGAGGCTAAAAAGTTTTATCATAAAACCGTCGGAGACACAACATTCGCGATCATTTCGTGCGGCGCCTTTCCCGTCGAACGTTCGGGGTTTAACGGCAAAACGACTGCAACTGCGACCGACACGCGGGCGGGCATTTTGTGGCAGAGCGACGAGCTTTTGGAGAGCGTCAAAAAAGAAAAAGCTGCAGGCGCTTTCGTCATCGTAAACGTGCACGGCGGAGAAGAGTACCGCTTTACGCCGACACAAAGTCAACGCCGCTTTTACGAAGCTTTGTGCAGCGCGGGTGCCGACGTCGTATTCGGAAGCCACCCGCACGTCCTCCAGCCCATCGAATGGTACGGCAAAAGCCTCATCGTCTACAGCCTCGGAAATTTTTTGTTCAACGGTATGGAAGGGATGCCGGGCGCGACCGAAAGCGAAATCGTGAGACTCGGCATCGTAGATAAACGCATTGCTTACTGCGAAATCTACAAAGCCGAACTTAAAGGAAAAACGGTTACGCTCAAGCGGCGCGCAGATGCGATAAAGTGAAAATTAATAAAAGTCTGAATGCCGAGTTCGAACGTATTTTAAAATAAAGGTATGCTTTCGGCGAAAATGATCGTCGTGCAATCGCCGAAAGCGTTTTGCGATTATCAAATACGCGCCGCGTTTTTCGGCTTTATCGCTTTATGAGCAATTCGGCGTACGCTTTGAGGTTCGCGTCCATTTTATCTTCGAGCACTGCGTTCGCAAGTTTTTTGCCGAGCTGTACGCCTTCCTGATCGAAACTGTTGATATTCCATAAAAACCCTTGGAACATCACTTTATTTTCGTAGTGCGAAAGGAGCGCACCGAGCGCTTCGGGCGTGAGTTTTTCGCCGTAGATGATGCTCGACGGCCGCTCTCCTGCAAAATATTTATTCGGATCATCGTCGTCTTTGCCGCATGCAAACGCGATGATCTGTGCGGCTACGTTCGCACCGAGTTTTTTTTGGCTCGTCGAACCTTTGACGACGATGTCTTTGCCGGCTTGGCTTTCTTTGAATGCGATAAACTGGAGCGGCACGATATTCGTTCCCTGATGCAAAAGCTGATAAAACGAATGCTGTCCGTTCGTTCCCGGTTCTCCGAATATGACGGGACCCGTCACATAATTGATTTTTTTACCGAAGCGGTTGACGCTTTTGCCGTTCGATTCCATATCGAGCTGCTGTAAGTGAGCGGGAAAGCGCACGAGCGCCTGCGAATAAGGGAGCACCGCCGTCATCGGATAGCCCTGCACGTTACGCTCATACACTCCGATGAGCGCGTCCATGAGAGCTGCGTTTTTTGTGATATCGGTTTCCGTTGCAAGCTTGTCTTCAGCCGCCATACCTTTAAGAATCTTTTCGAATACGTCAGCGCCGAATGCGAGGCTCAGCACCGCTCCTCCGACGGCGCTCGACGACGAATAGCGTCCGCCGATATAATCATCCATAAAAAATGCCGCAAGAAAATCCTTGCTCTTTGCGAGCGGGCTCGTTTCGCTCGTTACGGCGATCATGTGTTTTGCAGGATCGCAGCCGGCTTTTTTAATAAAATCGGCGACGAACATTTGATTCGTAAGCGTTTCAAGGGTCGTACCGCTTTTCGAAACGAGGATAAAAATCGTACGGGAAGGATCGAGAGACGCGATCACGGCAGCTCCGTCGTCCGGATCGACATTCGAAATAAAATGCGCTTTCATTTTGAACTTACTGTTCGCCTTCGCCCAATTTTCAAGGGCAAGGTAGAGCGCTCTCGGCCCCAAATCGCTTCCGCCGATGCCGATTTGGCACACTGCCGTATAAGGCTCGCCTTTTTCATTTACGAGTTTTCCCGAATGCACTCGCTCGGAAAAGTCCGCGATCGCCTTTTGCTGTGCGGTATAAAAATCGCGCTTGTTTACGTTTCCGTCGAATACGTCTTTGCCGAGCCTGCCCCTCGTCAAATGATGGAGCACCATGCGCCCCTCTCCCGTGTTGACGACTTCTCCGTTGTAGAGCGCGGAAAATTTTTCGATGAGCGATGCTTCTTTGACAAGCGATTTGAAAATCGAAAGGATTTGCCGGTTCACTTCTTTTGCCGCGTAGTTATATGCGAGACCCGAACTCATCGGGATCGAAAAGTCCGCGATGCGCTTTGCACCCGCCGCTCCTTTCAAAGCGTTTTTGACGGAAACGGCTCCTTTCAGCGAAAGAAGTTTTTTGTAGCTTTCCAGTTTGTTGAGATTGCACCATTCGACAGTTTTCATAAGATACCTCGGAATCGATACGATAAATTGTGAAGCGTTTGCAAAACGGCTGTGCGCCGGCGCTTATACGTATTACTTTAACAAAAATACGAAAAAAAAGATAGTCAAGTGCAGAGTCGATGATTGCGTCCGAAGCAAAGGGAGCGCCTTGTATGAACGCAGAAGCGGATCAGGGATATCGCCTTCGTGTGATTTTTTCAGGTAATTCAGAGCGAAAAGAATTGTGCAAAAACCGTATATTTATGCAATATTGCAGATATCTAAAATTAATAATTTTTGTTGTAAATTTGTAAAAAAGTGCGGTAAATCGGTCTGTTTTGAGAGGGGCGGGGCGATTTTTGGCGAATGATATGGTTGTATAAATATGCGATGTTATAATATATTTATGCGGGTATGTGCGGTGCTTTCGTGTGCAAGGCGTATGTTGTAAAATTTCTTCTAGGGGGATATGAAGATTTTTTCGCTGTGCAATTTTAAGGAACGATCAAAGATTACAATAGCAGCGATTATTTATTTTCTCGGGGAAAAAAGTTTGAGTTGAGGAATAGCCGTTTGCATCAGTTTAAAATGTTTATCGTTTGTCCAAACCTCGCAATCATATTTTATTGCAAGAAACGCAATCATAGCATCTTGAAACGGAACAACAAGTCCATGCTTCTTAAGTGTTATAAACTGTTTTGCAAGTGCAACCCAATCATTTTCTGCAAAATTCAAATAATAAAAATCTGCAAGGGACATTTGTATTTGTGCAAAATCATCAGCCGATTGACTCCCGCGTAAAAGCTCCGTTTTGATGACACCGCAAATTGCAATATCATTTTCTGAAAATATTTTTTCAGCAGCGACCGCAGGCTTATTCCAAAAATCTATGATAATATTTGTATCTGCCAAAATCATATTAAACTTGCCTCGCGTAATTCTGTAACAGAATTTTTATCAAGGTGAATTTTCCCGGCTAATGCAAAAAAGGCTTGTTTGTTTTTTGGTTTTATTTGCTCGGCATGATTTTCCATGAAATCACCTTGCTCCGCTTCAAGCAGTTTGATAAAAGCCGAAACCGGCGCTAATAGCGATTCGGGCAGCATTTTTACTTGTTCAATAACTGTTTCGTAAGACATTGGGAGACCTCCTATTTGTTATATGTAATTGTTTTTATATCAAAAAATATAATTTCCTTTTTCGGAAACCATTTTTTTGCTTTTTTCATATTGTCATCAATATCAGTTTCAAAGGATGATATGTAAACTTTATGAATTTTGCTTTTTTGTATTTGTGTAAAAATATGTGCATCATTATCAGATAGAGCACTTCCTAAAATAACTAAAGTTCCTTCCAGACTTTCCAGTTTGTTTAAGCCGTTAGTAAAATATGTTTCTCCTTTTATTTCTGCTTGTTTATTCTTATCACTAAATATGCATAAAATATTTTCTCGTCCATTTTCAACAATTTCTTCTATACGTTGGTATAAAGCCTTTTCACTTTGTTGTGTTATTTTATAAATCGACTTACCTTTCTTGTAAATATGAAAGGCTCCATGTAAGAAATAC
>NZ_JAFEVM010000070.1:0-3677 GCF_016901105.1 Treponema sp. Marseille-Q4523
CTATTACACCGAAAAGAATAATCAAAGTGATAGTTTTAATTGTTTCTGCTGTTATATTTGTTATTTTTTCTTTTCAGTATTTGAGCGATTTTCTTAAAAAAGGATAATTTCTTTCGATGCAATCGAGAACATGACGCAGAAAAAGAGCTCTGAAATAATCACTCCTGCAATGCAAAAAAAGAATGGTGATGATTTAAATTATGAGTTTACATACGAGTACGACGCAGATTATGCACACCGCCTCACTCGAGCGGGAAGCGAGCAAAAGGGCTGGCGTTACTACACATACGATGCGAACGGGAACGTAACGTCCGAGAGCGACGGAGTTGCTCCGGACGAAGATACGACGACGCTTACGCCCGTAACTGTAACGACGCAGATGAATGAAGCGGGGGACAGTATCTATGAAGCGGATTATGCATGGGCATGGGCATGGGCGTGGCCGTGGGGAGGGAGCGGTACGAGCGGCAATAAACCCGTACCGAACAATAAGCGCAGGTACGAATGGAACAGCCGAAATCTTCTGATGCGGAGCGTGAACTCTGTATACGATACACGGTATGCGTACGCAGCGGACGGCAACCGCGCTGCCAAGTGGACAGCGACAAAGTCGAGCGAAACGCTCTACTTCAACACGATGTGGACGTGGCACACGGATAAAGGATTGCCTGAAGGCCAGTATTCGAAGCACATATACTTAGGCGAAACACGAGTCGTCACGAAGCAGACGAGCAAACTCGAAGCAAGCTACGGACAAAGCGATGAGTGGCATCATAGGTATTACTACCACCCGGATCACTTGGGAAGTGCACAGCTCATCACCGACTACGAGGGCAATGAGTATCAACGCATTGAGTACACGCCGTACGGAGAGCTGTGGGTAGAGAAGAAGTCGGAAAAAGAAGAAGGGCTGCGGTATTTGCCGTATAAATTCACTGCGAAGGAGCAGGATGAGGAAACCGGGCTCTATTACTACGGTGCGCGGTACTTGGATGCGAAGTACAGTAGGTGGATGAGCGCGGATCCGGCGGTTGGGGAGTATTTAGATCAAAGTTCCAAAGGCGAAGGCGGAGCGTTTAATGTATTAAATCTAAACCTCTATCATTACGGCAATAATAATCCGGTAAAGTATACAGACCCCGATGGCGAGAGTGTATTTGGAGCCGCAATAATAGGGGGATTAATATCTGCTGGGATTGATTATGCTTTCCAAGTTGGAGGAAATTATTTGCAGGGAAAAAGAGGTGCTGAGCTTTGGACTGATGTAAATGCAGGCGAAATAGTGGGGGCTTTTGTTTCAGGTGCATTAACAACAGTTGGACTTGGGGCTGTAACAAAAGTTGCAGGAATAGCCAAAAGTCCTATTGCAAGAAAGGGAATTCAAATTGCAGGAAATGCTGCTGTATCTGCGGCTACAAGCGTTCCAGGAACAATAGCTGAAAATTTTGTAAACAATAAAATTAATCCAGATGATAAAGTAGCACTTACTAAAAATGTAAAAGATAATGCGATAAAATCAGGAATAGCTGGTGGACTCGTTTCTGTAGGTACAAAAACTCCTCCTAAGAATGTAAAAACACCAAGCTGGTATAAGCCGAATGACATTCCCTACAAGCAGGTTGGTCCGAATAAATATGTTAGAAAAGGACTAATGCCTGGAACGAAACAAGCAGGTGTAATTCAATTTACAAAAGATGTTATGAACGAAGTTTATGGGCAGGGCGCTTCCAAAGGTGTGTCTGCTGGTTATGATAAATTTACAACTCATAAAAAAGAACATAGCATTGAAAACTAAATTAAGGAAGGGAAGAATGAAAGTAATGCACATTTATAGGGAAATTAATGATAAAACTTGGATATTTCAGGTATTTGTTTGTGGCATATTAATATTGATTTATCATAATAACAAAATGGTTTGGAGTTTTATCAGAAAATTTTCACTAAATCATTATCTTATATTCATAATTACTTGGCTCATAAATTTTGCAGTTATAAGGCTTTTTGTTCTCTTATTAAGTTGTTTTATTTATATTTGCAAAAAAATGTAATATCGGTTAACGATTGTAGTAGCTCGTTTTTAGGCGGGTCCCGAGATTTTTTGACGGTGTAAAATAATTTTATAACAATCACAAATAGTATTTTACAATTCGCCATTAGTACATTATAATAAAACGATTTGAAAAATATTTCCTGCAAGATATTCCCATGAAATATTTTGCAGTGTTGTTCTTTGACAATTCAGCAGCGGCTCAAAATCATGGTGTTTGAGCTGTAAAGCCGCCTACGATACACGGTACGCGTACAGTACCGATGCCTCGGGTGCCGAAGGCACGCTAGATAACCATTTCCAATTACGCAAACGGCGCGCTTGCGCGACGTACGGCAACAGAGCTGCCAAATGGACGATGTCCAATTCGAGCGAAACGCTCTACTTCAACACGATGTGGACGTGGCACACGGATACGGGATTACCCGAAGGGCAGTATTCAAAGCACATATACTTAGGCGAAACACGGGTTGTAACGAAGCAGACGAGTAAACTCGAAGCAAGCTACGGACAGAGCGACGAGTGGCATCATCAGTATTACTACCACCCCGACCACTTGGGAAGCGCACAGCTCATCACCGACTATGAAGGCAACGAATACCAGCGCATTGAGTACACGCCGTACGGGGATCTGTGGGTAGAGAAGAAGGCGGAGCATGAAGAAGGCTTGCGCTACCTGCCGTATAAGTTTACAGCGAAGGAGCAGGACGAAGAGACCGGGCTGTATTACTACGGTGCACGGTATCTCGATGCGAAGTACTCGAGGTGGATGAGTGCGGATCCGGCGGTGAGTGATTACATACCGATGGCGCCGGTGAATGATGAAGCGAAGAAGCATAACGAAAGTTTGCCGGGTATGGGCGGAATTTTCAACGTCGTAAACTTCCAGCTGTATCACTACGCGGGGAATAACCCGGTGAAGTATACGGATCCGGATGGAAGGGAATCAGGCTTTCTTACGGATTCCGATTCCGTTCCTTTAGCAGGTCATTCTGCAATGTATGTAGAAATATATAACGAAAATGGAGAAAGCGCTGGTTTTGAATTATACGAAGTGGGAATAGTAAATGAAGGAGAAGAAGGAGTTTTATCTTCTGAACATCTTGATGCTGATATGGGTTTATTTGTTGGAAGTGTATCTGGTGTGTCAGGGGCATTTATTAGTAATGATCCTACACTTCCTTCTGCAGCAATAGCATCGGGAGCCAGTGCTGGTACTTTAATTGCTAATGTTGATGTAAGGGCTGGTGTAAAAGTTGAATATTTTGCTAATCAGGAAGAACTAAATAAGCGAATAGAAAGATATAATAAAGTAGTTGCATTTGATACAACCCCAGAACAAGATAATTTAATTAGAGCTGCAGCAAGGCGAGAGGGGGGTAATTTCGGAAAATATAATTTATTTTCGAACAATTGTTCACAATATGCTTCATCAGTTCTAAGAGCTGGAGGTTTAAATACTACGACCTTTTTAATACCAAATATTGCCCATTCTTACATTGTGAAAAACAATCCAAAATTGGCTCGGGTTATTAGATAAGAGGTTAAAATATGAGGATGCAATTATTTATCATCTTTGTTTCGTTTTTCTCTTTTCAAACATTTGCGCAGCAATGGAATTGTATCGAAT